>JAFTHJ010000053.1 GCA_017457465.1 Clostridia bacterium
ATAAACTTTTTTGACTTGTTTTCCCTCGATTTGAGCAATTTTTGTCTTACAATTCAGTTGTAATGACTTGAATCGAGCAAGATTATGTCTTATAATATGGTTGAAAGAATTTAATCTTTTCAAGAAAAGGAGATTACATTTATGAAAAAAACAGGTGTAGCAGTTATCGGATACGGCGGAATGGGCGGTTGGCACACAAGGCATCTGCTCGAGAGTGATGTTGCCGAGCTTCGCGGCGTTTATGATATAAAAGAGACTCGCAACCGCCTTGCAGAGGAAAGAGGAATACACGCATACGACTCGCTCGACGAGCTTCTTGCCGATGAGTCTGTCGAGATAGTTACAATCGCTATTCCCAACGACCAACACAAGCCGATAGCAATTCGCGCTATGGAGGCGGGAAAGCATGTAATATGCGAAAAGCCCGTTACCCTTTCGAGCGCTGACCTGCAGGAAATATTTGATGCGGCGGAGCGTTGCGGCAGACTCTTCACAACTCACCAGAACAGAAGATGGGACTGCGACTATCTTATGATGAAGGAGGCATACGCCTCGGGTAAGCTCGGTCAGGTCTTCGGAATCGAGTCAAGATATCAGGGCTCACGCGGAATCCCGGGTGACTGGAGAGGTCATAAGGAGTTCGGCGGCGGAATGATGCTCGACTGGGGTGTTCACCTCATCGACCAGATGCTCGGTATAGTATACGATAAGAAAATTGAGAGCCTTTACTGTAAATTCGACCATATAACAAACGACGAGGTCGACGATGGCTTTAAGCTCGACCTTTACTTTGAGGGCGGACTCACCGCGCGTATTGAGGTCGGAACCTCGCACTTTATGTCTCTTCCCCGCTTCTTTATGACAGGAATGAGCGGAACCGCGATGGTTAACGATTGGCAGGACAGATGCCGTCTTATCTGCTGCGACCAGTGGTTTGAAAAGGACGTCAAGCCTGTGGTCACCTCCGCGGGACTCACAAAAACTATGGCACCCCGCGACGCCAAGACTACCACCGAAAGCTTCATTGAGCGTCCCGAGTCGGATGTTCACGACTTCTACCGCAACTTCTGCGCGGCAGTCAGGGGCGAGGCGGATATGATAGTCACACATCCCCAGCTTATGCGCGTTATGAAGATAATGGAGGCATCGTTTGTCTCCGATTCGCTCGGTGCGCCCGTAAAGATAGACGACTGTATCGCGTGACAAAATATATTGCGTCGCCTTCAGTCACAAAAAGCCGAATCCTCTCATAATATGATATCGAAGGGGTAACCTAAATCCCCTCGAAGCTTTGAAGGGAGGACTCAATATGAATAACTGCTTGTGCAATCTCTTTGATGACAACTGCATCTGGATAATAATCATTGCTCTTATTCTTATCTTCTGCTGCGGCGGTTGCAACTGATTTTAAGTAAATAACAGAACGGCTACCGATAATCGGTAGCCGTTCTTCTTTTTGTTTTATTTCAATAAGCGAGTTGAACAAGTGATTTGACGGGATAATTGTCCGAAAGATAGTTTTCCTTGAGCGCTCCCCGTTTGTCGCGGCATATTTCAAAGAGAGTGGAATAATCCGCTCCATGTCAAGGCATCGGAAATCTCTCCCGGTTATGTATCACCTTGATAGTTTCAATAACCACAGGCTCCTTCGGAACGTCCTGCATAAATTCAAAACTGATTTTTCTTTTTGTTGTTCTTTCTCATAACGAACGCCAAGCTTCCCAACGCAATAAGAATAACATTTACATTGCTACCGAGATAGGAAGCACAGCCGGAATTGATTTCGTCATATTCAGCAATTTCTGTTTGAGCGAGGGGGGTGGTCTCTGTTTCCTCTTCTTGTATTGCGCCACACTCGGTACAAATATAGGTTTCAACTCCGTTTTCCACATGAGCTCTATACCTATGAAATTCAAGCTTATAATCAGAATTAATGAAAAACTTATACTTTTCCCACTCATCCTGTGTACCGCAATAGAATATTACCTTTTCTATACTACGCCCCCCGGCAAAGACATCAGATTCCACATCCGTAATACTGTTCGGCATCTCGATTATCTTCAAGGATTCGCAATTTATGAAAGCATGTTTTCCTATACGCTTGACTCCCTTGCCTATCGTCAGACTGGTCAAGCTATTAAAGTTAGCAAACGCATATTTACTAATACTTGTAATATCATCGGGTATTACGAAATCTTTGATAATTTCACCGTTCAAATAAAAATTTTTCGCTTCACCAATCGGATTTGCATTGGCGCTTTCAAAATTTATTGCGCACCAAGCGGCAAGATTCTTTATATGCAACTCATCAAGATTAGAACAGCCGTAAAATGCATATTCACCAATGCTCGTAACTCCACTACCTATCGTTACTTTTGTCAGTCCGGCGCTTCTAAACGCCTCTTTGCCAATACTTATAACACTGTCAGGTATGTCTATACTCGTCAAGCTCGAGCACCCGGCGAACGCGGAATCTCCAATACTTGTAATCTTATCAGGGATATCTATACTCACCAATTCCCTAGAAACAAACGCCCTACCGCAAATCAATCTTGCGTCAGGATGAATCAATGCAGTCTCTGCGAGGTAGTTATCTAATCCATATAAGCACATGTACGGATTATCCTTATTTCCGAGATATTTAGCGTTTTCATACTCGGTAAATTTAAGATTTTCGCAATATTCGAACACATTCTCGCCAACGCTTGTAACACCGTCATGTATCTCCACGCTCGTCAAATTCGTACAGCTCTTGAATGCGTTTGCGGAAATACTCGTAACACTTTCGGGAATAACCAAATCGGTCACAAGGTCACCGTTCAAATAAAGATTGTTAGCATAATAAAGCGGATTATCCCGAAAAACAATATTACACCATGCGGCAAGATCAGTAATGTATACCCCTGTCATACTTTCGCAATCCTTAAAGGCTCCCATCCCAATACTTGTGAGGCTGTCGGGGATTGATATACTTATCAAATTTCCGCAATTGTAAAATGCACTTCCGCATATACTCGTCACACCATTGCCTATAGAAACATTCTTTATAAACTTTTTATTTTGAGCCCACTCCGCATAATCCGCCATCTCTCCCTCTCCGGAAATAACAAGCTGTCCCGTTGTTGTATCGAGAGTCCAAACAAGATTATCACCCTGTGCTCCGCAGGTACCACTATAAACAGTTTGCTCTGTTGCTGAAACGGTCACAAGGGCAAACGCGCCAAGCAAAAATACCAACACTGATAAAACTATGATAAGCCTTTTCATTTATCGTTCTCCCCTTTATGTCCTCAACCAAGGTCTCCGTGGCTTACTATTTACTGATAACTCTTATACCCTCGATAACCACAGGCTCCTTCGGAACGTCCTGCATATACCAGCCGTAGCTTCCCGTTTTGACGGAAGCTATCGCGTCAAGCACGTCAAAGCCATCGGTAAGCTTACCGAATCCCGCGTACTGCGCGTCAAGATGCGGAGCGTCCTGATGCATTACAAAAAACTGCGAGGATGCCGAATCGGGATTGGGGGTACGTGCCATCGAAAGCACTCCGCGGGTGTGCTTGAGGTCGTTGCCCATAAAGCCGTTTGCCTTGAACTCGCCCTTGATGGTCTCCGCCTCCTTGTCCTGCATATCCTCGGTGTATCCTCCGCCCTGAATCATAAAGCCCTTTATGATTCTATGGAAGATAAGTCCGTCAAAAAAGCTCTCCTCCGCGAGCTTGATGAAATTTGCCACTGTCTTGGGCGCCTTTTCGGGATAAAGCTCGGCGGTCATTGTGCCGAAGCCCTTTACTCTTATTTCAATTACGGGATTTGTCATTTTTTCTTCTCCTTATATCTTATTAATTTAATTTTTATCTTTGTCGGGGAAATATGCGGCAAAGAAAAGCTCCTTTATGCGCTCATCTTTCTTTTGCAGATTAAGCCAACCGAAAAGAACCTCCATTCCGGTCGCGGCTCTGTATTCCGAAACGGTCGCCGACTTCGGCGTTGCTCCGTGTCCCATATTTCTTCCTCTCTTGAAGATGTTCTCCTCCTCCTCTGTGAGCAGGGGGAGTATATTTTTCATCGCCTCTGCCTGTTTTGGCGCACGGACAAAATCAAGAGCGGCGGCGTTAAGACGCGCCGAGCTTGAGAGCCCCTGCTCCACCAGATACTCTCTCACGCACATCTCAACGACACAGTCGCCAAGATAAGCAAGTGCCGCTGTTGAAACGCTTTTCAGCTCGTTCGTATCCATAAGCCCTCCTAAAATTTCACACGTCTTACGCTCTTGACTCTGCGTGTATCGGTGTCAAGCTCAAAGAGTGTGCCGTTGACCTTTATCTCTCCGTCGGCTATCACGAATCTTGTGGGAATCTTGGTTCTCATTCGCTCGATAACGACCGACGCGTCGGTACCCAGAACACCGTTCACGGGACCGCTCATACCGAGGTCTGTGATATATCCCGTGCCTCTCGGCAGTATCTGCTCGTCCGCCGTCGTGACGTGGGTATGTGTTCCGAAAATAATGTTTATTCTGCCGTCAAAATATCTCGCCAACGCTATCTTCTCGGATGTCGCCTCGGCGTGTATGTCAAGCAGGGAAAAATCGTAGTTCCCTTTTTCCGCGTTAAGGATATTTTCAACCGTCTCAAAGGGACACGCCATAGGCTCCATAAGTGCCGTTCCCATCACGTTCATACAGAGAATTCGATATCCACACACCTCAACCGTGATATGCCCGATACCGGGCACGAGGGACGGATAATTCGCGGGGCGGATAACATTATAATCTCCGCCGAGTATCTCGCAAATATCCTTTCTCGCAAAGGTGTGGTTTCCGAGAGTTATCACGTCAACTCCCGCCGAGAGAATGTCGGTCGCGTTCTTTGCGGAAATTCCGTGGATATCCGAGGCGTTCTCTCCGTTAGCCACGACCATATCAGCGCCAAGCTCTTGCTTTACCAGAAAAAGCCTGTCGGCAAGGTAATCCACGCACTTGTTTCCAACGATATCCCCTATCGCAAGTATCTTCATAATAAAAATCTTTCTATCGCCCAAGAAAATAAAACGGCGTCGGCGAACCGCCGTCGCGAGTATTATAGCATATTTTTCCCTCAAAGTCAACCAAAATCGGCATATATGAAAAAGCTTTCCTCCTCCGTTATATTTTTTCTCAAAAATGAATAAAGCAGTTTATTATGGTAAAAATACTAACAGTAATAACTCAAAAGGAGTCAAAGTGAAATGTCTGAAAATTATCAAAAAACAAGCTTTCGTGAAAAATTGAAGAATATGAAAGTAAACCGTGCCGCATTTATCACCGTCGTTGTTCTTCTCGTCGCGCTCACCGTTATCATTTCGGTGACAGTAGCAACTAACAGAGCGAAGAAAAAGGGAGATGACCTCCCCGAGGATACGGCAAAAACCACGCAAAGCACCACAGAAAAGAATGAGCCTGACGAAGCTCCCTCCACTACCGCCCCCACGCATAAACCCTCTTCGGGAAACTCGGGCTCGGCACAGGTCGAGGACAAGCTCCCCTCATTCATTCTCCCCGTAAACGGAGCGCTCTCCAAGAAGCACGACGCCTCCCTTCAGGTATATTCGACCACTATGAAGGACTACCGCGTTCATCTCGGTGTTGACCTCATCACAGAGGCAGACGCTCCCGTATACGCCGCCGCTGACGGAAAGATATCCAAGATATGGGAGGACACCCTTATGGGCTACTGTATCGCCGTCAAGCATAGCGGAGACTGCTACACCATCTACAAGAACCTCTCCGAAACGCTTCCCGAGGGAATCGCCGAGGGTACCTCGGTAAGAGCGGGACAGCTCATAGGCTCGGTTGGCGAAAGCTCTATGATAGAGGTAGCAGAGGAGCCTCATCTCCACTTTGAGATGACAGTCGCGGACCTTGCGGTAGACCCACTCGAATACTTCGATGAAAAGGCGCTCGAGTCGCTCAGCCTCGACGCATCTTATGGGGAATAGAAAATTATGTGTTTTTTGGGGAAACCTTTTAAGGAAAGGTTTCCCCAACCCCCTTCCAAACCTTTTTAAGAAAAAGGGGTTGGGCTTCCGATTTATCGTATATTTTTAAATTCATAGCTTTTTTATAAGGGAAACAATCGACGGAATGGCGTTTACGTACCGTCGATTGTCGTTTTTTATTGTATTCGTTTTAGTTTGGGGTGTAAATATACGAAAAATCTCCACGAGGATTTATATTCAGGAATTATGTCTGACTCGATTGATTATTTCATTCTGAACAGCGGGGCTGAGGTTCACGAACCTTGCAGAAAATCCGCCGACTCTCACGATAACGTGCTTATGGCTTTCGGGATCCTTCTGCGCCGCCAACAATTCCTTGACGGCTGTAACGTTCCCTTGAAATATTTGTCCGCCCTGCTCAAAAAAGGTTGCGAATATCGCCTTTATAATATTCTCCGATGCCCACTCGCTATCAAGGTCCCACATTGTTGAAGCTCCCCCGTTAAACACCTCGAACGGAATAGACGTACAGGAATTTATTGCCGCCGTAATTCCTTTCGTCATAGACATACTCTGCGGAGTTACCCCATGCGCTATCGGAACTCCCGCCCGCCGTCCGTCGGGCGATGCTCCGAGTATCGCGCCCGCCTCGGGCGCATATATAAAGGTCAAAATAGTCATTTTGCCACCCCCGCCGAAGCGGTTCACATACGAGCTGACTATCCTTCCGATATCGGTGACAAGCCGCGACATCATTTTGTCCGCGCCCTCGTCCTGCTGACCGTATTTAGGTATCGCAAGCAATCCTCGTCTCAGCTCCTCATATCCCTCAAAATCAGCCTCAAGAGCAGCCAACAGCGTCCTCGCCGTGCATATCCTATCATCAAAGACAGCTTTTTTAATAGCGTAAAGCGAATCAGACGCATTGGGAATTCCCATATACGATGCTCCGTAATCGTGATATATTGCCCCTCCTCCGTGCATATTTCGTCCTTTAGTCAGGCAATCCTCTACCATAGACGAAACAAGATAAGCAGGTCTGGCGCTCTCGCAATATTCGCTCAGGATATCCTGATAGCGCAGTGAGAGCGTGAATATCTTTTCGGCCTGCAACAAAAATCCCTCGTAAAAATCCTCAAAGCTTTCACACTCCTCAAGGCTCTTCACGTTAAAGTGCTTCAGCCGTTTTTTCCTCTGCAAGCAATATCCTCCCGTAACGCACAGCTCCAGCATTTTAGCCACGTTCTGATATCCCACGAAAAGAAAATCGCTCGTCTTTCCCTGCACCCCTATTTCCATACAACCTCCGCAGTAATAATCCACCGCGTCGCTATTTGAGACTCCGTTCAATATAAGCGCTTTGATAACACTCTCATCGTTCATCAGTTGGGCGCGATTTTTTCCGCGCTTCACGTATCTCGCGCAAAGCTCGACGAACTCGGGAGGCGGATTTTTCGGTATACGCGCGTATACCATAGGATGCGTAATATCGTATTTTATAACAGTCTCTATCATTATATACGACAGTGGATTGACCGACGACGCCCCGTTAGGATAACAGCCGCCGACAACTACGGTCTCTCCAAAGGTGTCTCTGACGAATATTCTCTCGTCCATTCTGAAAAACAGCTCCTCTATAAGCTCCCGCGCTTCATCAAGCGTACATACACCGTTTTTTATATCATTTTCCAGAAAGGGCCACAGATAATAGTCAAGACGCCCCGGGCTGTTTCCGCCGTGCGGATTTTCCTTCATCACAACGATAAACTGCATAAAGAAGGACTGCACCGCCTCTCTGAAGGTTCTCGCGGGATATCTTGGCACACGGCGGCATATCTCGGCTTCCTCCGTCATTCCCATTCTTTCCAGCTCTGCGACGTGCATATCATTCCAAGTCTCAAGCGCCTCGAGCATTATCAACACGCCGTTGTAAAACTCGTAGCTTTTTCTGTCCTCGCCCGAGCGCTCAAGACCTCGGTAACACCGTCTGCGTATCCCCTCCGTGCCCTGACAAAGAATAGTATTCCAATCCCAGGCTATATGCCCCGGCACATACCCCGCGACAAGCTGATTTTCAAGATACTCCGAATACCCCTCAAAGAGCCCGTCGACGTCTATCCTTATATCTTCCTTATCTCTGTATTTATAAAGTATATCGGGATCCTTTTTCTCCACGGGAAGATCGTTATAATAAAACGTTCTTCCTATTATCCTGTCATAAGGCTCGATAAAAATTTTCTGGTTTTTGACCGCGTCCGCCATCGACCTTGCAAGCTTTTCCCAACGCTCAAGATGAAAATATCTCTCGGTGGCAAATTTATGTAAATCGTGTTCAAACGTATTTTGCGGTCTGTTTTTTCCTTTTTTTCTGGACTCCTCAAAAATATACTCCATTCTGTTCGGGTATTCCACTCCAAAATCCTCCGAAAAAGTTCAAATTTTTCTTGATTATATCACGAATATCTGCTATAATCAATGTATTATGTTACAAAAAATATTGTAAAATAATTCAAAGAAGGTGATGCTATTGTCAACGCTTCCCGCTATCTCGCCTCATCCGCATTGGACGGCAGATGAGATATTTATACCTCCCCTCAAGCTCGTTTACGGACACACCGAGCGGAATTTCAGCGCAGGTATACACATTCAGGACTTTTATGAAATAAATATCGTGCTGAATGGCAACGGCGTACACTATATAGGCGAGAACAAAATAAACGTAAGCAGGGGAGACGTATTCATTGTCCCTCCGTACGTCAGACACGCCTACGAGGGCGGAGATGGATTTGATGTTTATCATCTGTTGCTCAGTCCTCAATATCTTGAAAAATACTCGGCAGACCTACAGCTGCTTCCCGCCTATCGGAGTCTCTTTACAATCGAGCCGTTTATGAGAGAAAAAACAAACGAGCGCTTGTATCTGAGGTTAACCGATAAAGAATTTTCATATCTCTATCCGTATTTTGACAGTATCGCTTACTATTCCGAATCCCCGAGCATAGAAAACAGTATCGTATGCAACAGCAAAGCCCTCATACTTATAACCCGTATCTGCGTTTATTACCATCGCGATATGCAAAGCAACGGTTTTTCGGAAACCGAAAGCAAAGCGTTTTTGAACAGTATCTCTTACATCTACGAGAAATACTACGAAAATATCACGATAGAGACACTCTCGCGTATCGCTCAAATGTCAAGAAGCGCGTATATCTCCAAATTCAGGCAGATATGCGGCGCGTCTCCCGGTGAGTTTATTTTGAGTCATAGAATAAATTTAGCGAAAGCTATGCTGACAGAGACAAATCGCTCAATCTCAGATATCACTCAAGCTCTGGGATTTTACGATTCCGCGCATTTTACAAGAATCTTCAAAACGCGCGTCGGTCTCACCCCCTCGGCATTCAGAAAAAGAAACAAAAAATAGACGGAGAAGCCATCTGCTTCTCCGTCCGTTTAATTAAAACTCAAACCTCTATGAAATACACGTCAGCTCCGAGCGCTCTGAGCTTACGGTCAAGCGCGGAATATCCGCGCTCGATAAACTCAACTCCGCCTATCTCGGTAGTTCCCTTCGCCGCGAGTGCCGCGATAACGAGCGCCGCTCCCGCGCGTAGGTCGGTGGCATTCACCGCCGCTCCGCAAAGAGGCATACCGCCGATGATACTCGCCACGTTGCCCGACACGTCAATACTCGCGCCCATTTTTTTCAGCTCGTCTACATATTTGAAGCGTCCGTCGAAGATTCCCTCTCCTATCGTACTTACTCCGTTTGCGTAACAAAGCATCGCGCTGAACTGCGGGTGCATATCGGTAGCAAAGCCGGGATATGGCCAAGTCTTTATCGTAACGCCTCGCAGACGTCTATCGGACGTAACCGTGATACTGTCGTCAAATACCTCGAGCTTCGCTCCCGCCTCGCGCAGCTTGGCGGTGATAGTGTCGAGATGCTCGGGCACGATATTCTTCACATTCACACAGCCTCCCGCCGTCGCCGCCGCGACCATAAAGGTTCCCGCCTCTATCATATCGGGAGATATCGAATACTCACAGGGGTGAAGCTCACTCACGCCGTGTATCTTGATAGTATTCGTTCCCGCGCCGCGTATATCGGCTCCGCAATGGTTGAGGAAGTTCGCGAGGTCAACGATATGAGGCTCTCTCGCCGCGTTCATCACAACGGTAGTCCCCTTTGCGAAAACGGCAGCTATGATTATATTGACTGTCGCTCCGACAGACGCGATATCAAGATAGACCGAATTTCCCACAAGTCCGTCACCCGCGTCCGCCCACAGACTACCCTCGTCAAAGGATATCTGTGCGCCAAGTGTCGCAAATCCCTTTACGTGCTGGTCGATAGGACGGTCTCCGAAGTTGCATCCGCCCGGCAGACCGACTCTCGCCTCTCCGAATCTCGAGAGCATAGCTCCGATAAGATATGTAGAGCCTCTCATTTTACTGACAAGCTCATAAGGCGCCGTCTCCGAGCGCACTCCCGCGGTGTCAAGCTCAATTCCGCCGTCGGCTCTCCCGCTGACGGTGGCGCCGAGCGACTGCAGAATATCAAAGGAAAGCTCGATATCGCTCACGCGCGGAACGTTATAAAGTATGTTTTTTCCCTTGCTTAATATACAAGCGAAAATTATGGGCAGAGCGGCGTTCTTCATTCCGGATATATAAACGTCTCCGTTCAACGGATATCCGCCCCGAACTATAATTTTTTTCATCATCAGACTCCCAATAGTCAAAATATGTCATTACCTGTCACAGTAACATTATATTCAAAAGCGTCGGTATTGCTTTTATTCCGCAGAGCGGTAGTAAGCCACCGCGAGGTCTACCACCATTCCGTAGCTTCGTGTTCCCTCTGTTCCCTGCATAACGAGGAAGGTGTTGTTGACCGCGTTCGAAACCTCACTGGCGGTCGAATCACGGTATTTATCGTAAAACTCCGAATAGGCGCGCATCTCGTATATCACGTCTCGGCTGATTTCGGCTCTTACCTTGGCGTAAAGCTCGGGGGATGCCGAGGAGAGCGCCGACGCCACATATTCGTAAAGGTTGAGATAAGCGCTGTAACGGATATAGGCATCATCGGATTCGATACAGACCAGAAACGCCATAAAATTAGCCTCATCCTCACGCGCTATTCCCCTTTGGTGAGACAGCTCGTGAGCCGCCGTATATGGTATGGTATAATCGGGGAAAGCCACGTTGATATTCGCCTCGCCCGTAAAGAAGGAATAGACACCCGTGATATGTGTATACGACATCAGCTCACTTAACATCACAGGCTTGAGCCGACTGTCGAGCCTCTGCACGAAGGCGTATTTATCACACGCCTTGCCGTAAGCCTCGATAAGCTTGTCATTCATAACGTCGTAGCTATACGGCATTACCGAAAATCCGCCCTCCTCAAAAGCCACGCCCGACACCTCGCCGTTTATCTTTTCCACAAGGACGAGCGCCGTCTCGTAAAGTTCCTCGGCAGAGACCTCTCTCCGCTCTATTCCGAGCTTCTCGTCAAGTGTACTCCCTCTGTAGGCAGAGGAAAATCCAACCGTGAATATACTGAAAAGCAAAGCCACAAAGGAAAGCATCGTGCCGCAGTATATCAGAACGTCGTGCCAACTGTTTGAATAACGCTTCGTGGCATAAATAACTATCACTATTAAAATAACGGGGATAAGGATTATAAACATTTCCGCCAGTGAAAACGGTATCCAACCCGTAAGATACGCCAATAGTGCTCTGAAGACAGAGGCTATGCGGCGGTTAAAAAAATCCGAAAAGTTCTTACTGCAAAGGAAGCCGATAAAGAGCAGAAGCGAGACCGCGCCCGAAATATAGAAGCATTTCGCGAATGTGGGAAGTCTCTTCCCCTCGGATATATTTTCGGGCTTATCCTTTGCCCCAAAGAATTTTTTCAAAAACCTCATTTTCAAGCTCCTCTTGTGAAAACAGCTTTTTCAAAAGAAACGCCATATCGTCGTGAAGCGGCGCCGAAAGCTCGATACGCTCCCCCGTGCTCGGATGCACAAAAGAGATATCCGAGGCGTGAAGCGCGTGGCGCCCTATATATTCACTCACGTGTCCGTATATATCATCTCCGACAATAGGACATCCAAGACTCGCGAAATGCACACGAAGCTGGTGTGTCCTCCCTGTCACGGGCTCGGCAGAGACAACGGTATGTTTGTCCGACTCGAGCAACACACAATACCTCGTCAGAGCATAGTCGGCTCCCTCCTCGGCTCCGCACACCTCTCTGACTATGATACTCTCCGCTGTCCTCCGCATATAGGTTTCTATAATCCCCTCTTTATTTTCAAGTCTGCCGTCGAGTATCGCAATGTATTTTTTCTGTATCTTTTGCTCAAGCATACCGCGTGAAAGTCTTGCCGCCGAAATTCGGTTTCGGGCGATTATAAGCAGACCGCTTGTGTTGCGGTCGAGTCTGTTTATAGGTCGGAAAACATATGGGACTCCCGTATTCCGATATCTGAAAGCCAGAGCGTTGGCAACGGTATCGTCATAATGTCCGTGCGAGGGGTGGGTGGGCATATACGGCGGCTTGTCCGGTACCACAAGGTCATCGTCCTCATAAGCTATCGGGAGCGGCAGGTCAACGCCCTCTATGGCGCTCCCCTCTCCGCTATCCTCGACCTTAAGCTCAAGAACATCTCCCGCGCTCACCGCCCGTCTGACGGTCACTCTCTCGGAATTCAGAAGTATTCCGTCCTCAAGAAATTTTATATGTCTTATCATTCCGCCCGAAAGCCCGATATGTTGCTTTATTATCTGAAGCACGGTCATTCCCTCATGCTCGGGACGCACAATAAAAGTCAAAATAACCCTCCCGCGGAAGTATAATTGTCGGGGTATTAAAATCACCCACATTAATTATACCATCCGCAGGAGAATATTACAAGAATTTATTTCAAATAATCCGAATTATTTTTCCATATCAGTCGGAAAGCTGCATTACGAAAGAGAGGACACGCGCGGTCTCGCCTCTGGTAAGCTCGGAATTAGCCGAGATATTTCCGCCCTCCGAAGAAAGTATTCCCATATAATTCAGAGAACATACCGCGGCTTCGGCAAATGCGGGGATATCCTCGTGGTCATTTAAGGTGGGGGTAACGGTCGGTGTTGCCGCGTCTATCATATTGCAGACTATCACAGCCGCCTCGGCGCGTGTTATGGCATCGTTCGGAAGAAAGCAGAGCTTACCGTCCTCATATGTTCCCTTTATGTATCCGAGACGGTATGCCGCGGACACGTATCCCTTCATATATCCCGCAATATCCGAGTCATCGGCAAATACCGTCTCGGTTGCGTCGGCAACCTCGGTAATTCCTATCGAATTCATTGCCATCACAAGGAACTCGGCACGGCTGACGGTCTGCTCGGGATAAAAATATGTCTTATCGCCTATCTGTGTTCCGCTCATTATCCCCTGCTCGGTCATAGTGAGCGCCGCGTTGTAATTCGGGGAATCCTTCATATCGGCGTACACCACAGAGGTCGTGGGCTTGTTGACCGTGAGGTTTACAGTCTTGGAAGCGCTGTAATTTCCGTATTTGTCACGCGCGACATAGCTGAAGGAATCCTTACCCGTGTAGCCCTCGCTCGGTGTGTAGGTGTAGCTTCCCGATGCCTTGTCGGTGAGTATCAGTATTCCCTCCTCGGGGTAGGAAACAACCTCTATGGTTATCTCGTCACCGTCGGGGTCATACGCGGGGAGAGTGCCGTAGAGCGTGATGTTTTTGTGTGTGCTTACATCAAGCGTGGTCTCCGTGGCACCCGAGAGAGTCGGAGCGTGGTTTACACCGTCAAGCAGATAAAGATTGCACCTTATCTCATATGCCGAATCGCCAAGTCTGAACTTGAAATACGACATAGTCGATGTATCAGACCTCGCGCTATAGCTCATAAGTCCGATGTTCGAGCCCCTGACGGTCTGCCCCTCATTTATCACGGTAGAGCCAACCAGAAGCTCACCGTCAGCGGTGGGCGGAACCTCGGTAACGGTTATCTCACTGACACCCGAAATATTCATCGCTCTCGCAAAGTCGTCTGCCTCAAAGCTTATCCTGTTACCCTTGATACCAGCCATAGCCATACTGTTCTCCTCCGCGAGAACGTAAAGCCCGTGCGAGAGCGGCAACGCCTCATCCCCCGCCGACGCGGCTACGGACGCGACAGAGACAGCCGCGATAAAGGCAAACAGAAAACAAAATGAAAACAGTATATTTTTTCTCATTTCCATATCCTCCGTAAAATTATTTTCTCATAACAAGTCTATAATGGCATTTCTTCTTTTATGCTTTTTGAACAAGCCCAAAAAAATATTTTTTGATATCCTCTTTTTCTATTCCATTTTCTGACCTTTTGGTGTATAATGAATATACCCTCAAAGAAAGGACAGAAAAAATGATTTGTTGCTTCACGGGACACAGAAAAATACCCGATAACCATATAATGAGACTCCCAGAGCTTCTCGATGCCGAGCTTGAAAGACTTATCGTCGGCGGAGTCACGGTTTTCAGAGGCGGAGGGGCTCTCGGATTTGACACCCTCGCCGAGCTGAAGGCGCTTGAGAAAAGAAACAAATACGGCTTTATACGCCTCGAGCTTATACTCCCCTGCCGCGACCAGACGAAGGGCTGGAGTGCGCGTAACAAGGAGATATTCGATTACATTTCGAAAATGGCGGACAAGGTCGAATATGTTACCGACACATATACTCGAACCTGTATGCACGAGCGCAACCGCCGACTCGTAAGCGGAAGCGACTTCTGCGTTGCCTATTGCGACTCGGATACAGGCGGCACGGCGTATACCTGCAATTACGCGAAAAAGCAGGGTGTAGAGGTAATAAATCTTGCGGAGCGACTGGAAGAGTAAGCAAAAATATGGGAAGAAAATTTCAGGTAAATTTTCTTCCCTTTTACTTTTTATATAAAAGATATTGACAAATTCGGATATGTGTTGTATCATTGTATTAGTACAATGATACATAGAGGAGGGATATAATGGCGTGGCAATTCAACAACACCGAGCCTGTTTTTCTGCAGATAGCAAACAAACTGCGCACAGATATTCTCAACGGAAAATACAGTCCCGATGAACAGATACCATCTGTTCGACAGCTTGCGTTTGACGCCTCTGTCAATCCGAACACAATGCAAAAGGCGCTTACCTTTCTTGAGGAAGAGGGGCTTCTCTATACCCGAGGCACGGTCGGCAGATTCGTTACCTCTGACTCATCCGTAATCGACAACGCGAGAGAACGCGTCAAGCGAAGTACGGTACGCACTTGGCTTACATCCGCCAAAGCGCTCGGCATATCAACGCAAGAGCTTATAAACTACATCAAAGAGGAGGACACATTATGAACACGCCTGTTTTAAACTGTAATAATCTTTGTAAAAGCTACAAGCGAGGCTACCCCGTTCTGCAAGATTTCAACTGTTCTCTGCCGAAAGGAAAAATAATCGGTCTTCTCGGTCCTAACGGCTGCGGAAAGTCGACTCTGATGAAGCTTGTTTGCGGTATTCTTGTGCCCGACAGCGGAGAAATACACATTGACGGAGAGGCTCGGAACGAGGAAAGCAACGCCCTTATATCCTACCTCCCCGAAAGAACATATTTCAACACGTGGATGAAGGTCGATGAGCTTATCAAATATTTCTCCGAATTTTATTCGGATTTCGACGAAGCTCTGGCGAGAAATATGCTAAAGGAGCTTGGAATAGACAGCACGGCTAAACTCAAAACTCTCTCAAAGGGAACAAAGGAAAAGGTTCAACTCATTATGGTAATGGCTCGGCGCGCCAAGCTTTATCTGCTCGATGAACCGATAGCGGGTGTGGACCCTGCCGCCCGAGATTACATTTTGAGAACGATTATCGGGAACTACAATCCCGAAGCCACCGTCGTTATAACCACTCACCTTATATCCGATATTGAGCCCGTTCTTGACGAATTCATCTTTATGGGCTTTAGAGGACGGATACTTATGTCGGGCGTTGCCGATGACGTCAGAACTCAATACGGCAAATCTCTCGACGAGCTTTTCAGGGAGGTGTTCAGATGCTGAAAAAATTATTGAAATACGATTTAATGTCGGTCTGGCGTATCTGGTGGATACAGGCGCTGACCGTGCTCGGTCTTTCAGTCCTTGGCGCGATTTCCCTGCGAATAATTATAAGCGAGACCTTGGGTGATACTATGTTCGGTATCTTCTATGTGTTCGCGGGGCTATTCATTATTTTGAGCTTTATCGGTATCGCGGGTTCGATGATTGCAAATTCCCTTCTTATATACGTAAGATTTTATAAGCACTTTTTCACCGACGAGGGATATCTCACATTCACTCTCCCCGTAAGCCGCAAAAAGCTCCTGCTTTCAAAATCGCTCAACGCGCTTATATGGACCGCGTGTGAGGTTATCCTCATAACTATCTCGGTAGGAATCTTCCTGTTGATATCTCCCCCTATGGAAAAGGGCGGATTCCTGATAAATACCATAATTTACAAAGAGCTGTTCTCCGCTCTGGCTATGGCGTGGCAGAATATAGGCGCATGGCTGATAGTATACGTTATAGAGGTCTTGATAATTCTTCTCTGCTACTACATACTTTCAATGAGCATAGTATATTGCTGCATCACCATAGGCGCGATTATCGCCAAAAAGAACAAGCTTTTCGCCGCAATAGGAATATATTATCTGACGAACGCCGTTATTTCCTTCGTGGCGCAACTCCTCTTGTTCCTTGGAATAGCCGCTCTGTCGGGTGGATTGATAATTATACTCGAGAACGCTTCTCCGTTTGCAAATCACTGCGTCGCGGCAATGCTTCTTCTGATAGGCTGCGCGGCAATGGCTCTGTTTGCGGCTCTTGCATACTTTATAACGCTTGATATGCTTGAACGTAAGCTGAATCTTTCGTAAGGAGGGCATATATGAAAACTAATTTCATTAAAAAATTATTTTTAATTCTGCTTTGCGTTGCCCTTCTGTCTCCGTCGGTAATATTTGCAACATTTGCGGAGGACGGTCAATCAGATGACACCGAATATGTCGATTGGACACTAAACGAGAACGGAGCTGTGCTTTCAAACGAGCATAAAACCTATAATCGCTATAATGTACTGGGCGTTTCGGTCAAAGCTAAAGAGATATACAGATACAAAAATTCGGTTGAAGAGAGCTACGCGATACAAGCCCCCTCGGCTGACTCCGAGTTCGTATGGTTCAGCGACTACACTATATACGCAACCGATGCGGGACGGATATATCTTGACGCTTTTCTGAAAGAGGAGAATGTTAAATATCGGCTTTCGGACGAGTCCGAAAAATACGCCGCCATAACACAACAGACGCTGAAATCTCTGGACGCGCTTGAGGCTCTTGGAGAAGCCGAAACGCGTACAGTGGAGGTTCGTGAGCTTTTACCGCTCACAAAATATGACATAACTGTTCACGACCAGACCGAATCCCTTGCATTCACACACGGCGCGGTATATGAGCTTGATGACGGAAGCCTCTATTATATAAACTACACTCTGCTTGGAAATCAATATTTTGATGCCTACGGAAGCTTTTCCTACCGAAACGGAACGGTAACACTTACAAAGCTTGATTCCGAGCTTTCCGAGGTCATACTCAACGCGGCGGCGGAAGCCGAATACATAGAAACAAATTATACATATGAGGAGAATAATACCGACACCTCCGAAACATTCACTCTCGCGATGTTCTGGATAATCTTCATACTGTTAGGTTTGATATTGCCCATTCCTTTCCTTGTACTGGGACTTATACTGCCCCATTCAAAGAAACTCAAACGCCCGAAGCATTGGTACGTCATCGCCGCTATCGCGGGAGCGTGGATGCTATTCGCCGCAATACTGACCGTGATATTAATAATCATATAAAAGAAAAGTTGGCTCACGTTTTCGTGAGCCAACACTTTTTTGTTTGTTTATTTCGCGTTTGACCTCGCCTTTGCCCTGACTCTCTTTTTGATTCTGCGAAGGTCGGAGAGCATACGGAAGGTATCCTTAAGTACGCTTATCTTCGATTCTCTGTGATTAATCACCTTAACGGGCATCTCGCTTATCTTATAACCAAGCTCACCCGCCCAGAGTATTGCCTCGAAATCAAAGGCAAAGCCGTCAACCTCAAGGCGGCTGAATATATCCTTTGCCGCCGCACGGCAAAACGCCTTACAGCCGCACTGGGAGTCGGTAAGCTTGAATCCGCCCACAAAGCAAAGCACCTTTATGTATGCCTTTGACATAAGCTTCCTCAAAAACGTATATCCCTCGTATCCGTCACGGCTCAAGTTTCTCGAGCCTGTAACTATCTGTGTCTCGGGTACCGACTCAAATATATCGTAAACTCTGCCTATGACCTCGGTGCCGTAAGCCAGGTCGGCATCGGTGAACATTATAATGTCTCCGTCAGCCTCAAGCATAGCGTGTCTTACCGCCGCTCCCTTTCCTCTGTTTGCGCCGTATACTTACAAGAGACTTCAGTAAGACCTCGGCAGGGACTTCATCGTTAAGCGATTCGTATTCCGGCTGACGGTCCGGATAG
>JAFTHJ010000004.1 GCA_017457465.1 Clostridia bacterium
CTATGCCCTCTGCGGGACGCCGCAAGTACTCTCTCGTCCATACTCTGAAGTCCAAGCTCGACCGCGCTCACGCCGTAGCGCGAGAGTATATCAAGCCGCTCTCGGTCTATATAATCGGGGCGTGTGGAGAGCCTTATTCCGCTCACCCGTCCGCTGTCGATATATTTCTTCGCCACTCCGAGAAGATAGAGCATAAGCTCTCTGTCTATACCCGTAAATGAGCCGCCGAAAAAGGCTATCTCACGCTCGGTATCCTCCGAGAGTGTGGAAAGCACCTGCTCTATCTGCGGCTCCACCTCCGAGACATCAAAGCTCTGTCTGCCCGATATTGAGCGTTGATTACAGAAAACGCAGTCATTCGGACACCCTAAATGCGGGATAAATATTGGAATATTGACGTGTTTTTTCATTTTTTACCTCGTCCAAAAGCACCAAAATCAAAAAATTATATTCCCGATTGAAGCAGATTGAGGGGAAACCCGAAAAGTTTCCCCCACAATTATTAGTCGGTTATCTCTCCAAAAAGCTTGAGCGCTTCATTGGCGGCATTCTGTTCCGCCTCGCGCTTGGTTCTTCCCTTGCCTCTGCCTATGACATTGGAATTAAGTCTTGCCTCGACCTCAAAAATCTTACTGTGGTCCGGACCGCTCTCCCCCACCGTCACATACTCGAGAAAATCCCCCTCCGCCTGCTGGATAAGCTGCTGAAGCTCGGTTTTATAGTCGCTGTGTATTCCTCTGGAATTTATCTTCACGAGCTCTCGCTTCACAAGCGGAAGCAGAAATGCCTTGACCGTGTCCATTCCCTCGGCTC
Source organism: Clostridia bacterium (assembly GCA_017457465.1). Taxonomy (GTDB): domain Bacteria; phylum Bacillota; class Clostridia; order Oscillospirales; family CAG-272; genus HGM12713. The sequence goes on from JAFTHJ010000004.1 coordinate 814, forward strand.
CCGAATCGAGATATATTGCAGCGAGTAACGCCTCAAAGGCATTCTCAAGCAAAGACTGACGATTTCTTCCGTTGGTCTTTTCTTCGCCGCGTCCAAGGTAAAGATAGTTTCCGAGTCCGATACCCGCGGCATATCCCGCGAGAGCAGAGGACTGCACTATAGCTGCCCTTATCTTGGTAAGCTCCCCCTCGGGAAAGTCGCTGTAGCTCGAATACAGATATTCGCTCACAATAATCGACAGGACCGAATCCCCGAGAAACTCAAGTCTCTCGTTGCAGGGTACCGTTATCTTTTTAGATGCCTTAAGCTCATTCGCGTACGAGGAATGAGTCAGTGCCTCGATAAGTATTTTCTTGTTTTTGAAAGTGTATCCTATAGCCGCTTCCAGCTTTTCTATCGCTTCGGGAAACATTTTCTTCTCCTTTTATCACTCTTTATCTTCTTGCTGTGCCTCTGCCGCTCTCTTCTGCGCTCTCTTTCTCTCGGCAAGTCTCTGCATATCCGTCGATATACCGTCAGTCATTCCCGCCTCCACGCAGAAAATAGCCTGTCGCAAAGCGCTCTTGAACGCCTTTTCCTTTGAGGAGCCGTGCGCCTTTATAACCGGCTTGGCTATTCCGAGTATCGGCGCTCCGCCGTACTCGCTGGGGTCAAAGGCTCTCTTTATTTCGGAAAGCTCACTGTTGACAAGCAATGCCGCAACCTTTGTTTTGGCACTGGCAAAAAACAAATCCTTCATTGTCAGAAGCATCATCTTTCCCATACCCTCAATGCTCTTGAGCAGTATATTTCCCGTAAATCCATCGGTCACAAGCACATCGCACTTATCCCTCATGACCATATTTCCCTCTATATTGCCAACAAAGTTTATGCCCTCGCACTCCTTCAGCAGCTTATAAGCCTCTGTCTGAAGCTCCGTGCCCTTACACTCCTCTGTTCCGTTATTGAGAAGTCCGACTCTCGGCTTATCAATGCCGTGTATGCTTCTCATATAAGCCGAGCCCATAACCGCGAACTGCTCGAGATACTCGGGAGTCACATTTATATTCGCGCCCGAGTCAAGCAGAAGCACAGGGGGATTCATCGGCAGAAGGGCGCCTATTGCCGCTCTGCGGACACCTGCCGCTCTGCGGACTATCAAAGAGGCTCCCGTAAAGAGCGCACCCGTATTTCCCGCGCTGACAAAGGCATCTCCCTCTCCGTCGGCAAGCATACGAAGACCTACGCTCATAGAGGAGTCCGACTTCGAGCGTGTAACACACAGCGGGTCGTCCTCCATAGTTATAACTCCGTCGGCGTGAACTATTCTGAACGCCCCTATATCAACGGCGTTCTTTTTCGCCGAATCCTCTATCTGAAGCTTGTTTCCGACAAGTATGTATTCAACCTGCGGATTGCTCTGCGAAGACGCGTAAACGCCCTTAAGCAGCTCGGCGGGAGCATTGTCTCCGCCCATAACATCTACGATTATTTTCATAAAACACCTCTTGTGTCAATTATTCAATAATTCCGAGACCGTATTCCTTTTTCAATTTCTCGACAGTATCAAGCGAACGTGCCGCGAAAGCCTCGTATTTAGCCCTCTTTCCGCCCTTAACTCTTGTAGGCAGAGGCTCTATAATACCGAAGTTCGCGTTCATAGGCACAAAGCTCGTACCGCTTCCGACCGAAACATAAGCCGCCATAGCTCCGAGCATAGTCGTCTTCGGGAAGACTATTTCCTCCATACCAAGCGCCTGTCTTGCGGCGTTAAGCCCCGCGACAAATCCAGAGCCCGAGGATTCTATATATCCCTCGACTCCCGTCATCTGTCCCGCAAAATATATATTAGGTCTGTTTCTCATAGAGTATGTGGGCGAGAGCATATCGGGGGAGTTCAGATAGGTATTGCGGTGCATAACACCGTATCGGAGGAACTCCGCCCCCTCAAGACCTGGTATCATTCCAAACACCCTTTTCTGCTCGGGGAAAGCCAGATGCGTCTGGAAGCCAACGAGGTTATACATACTGCCCTCGGCGTTCTCACGCCGCAGCTGCACTACCGCGTAGGATTCAACCCCCGTCCTCGGGTCAACAAGCCCCACAGGCTTCAGCGGTCCGAAAAGCAGCGTGTCGTGTCCGCGCTTCGCCATCACCTCAACGGGCATACAGCCCTCAAACACCTTGAGGTCGCTCTGCTCCGCTCTGTCAAAATCCTTCAGCTCCGCCTCTCTCGCGCTGATAAGCGCCTCCCAGAAGGCATCATACTGCTCCTTTGTCATAGGGCAGTTGATATAATCCGCGTCGCCCTTGTCGTACCTTGACGCGAAAAAGGCAACGTCCATATTTATGCTCTCAAAGTCAACTATCGGTGCAGCCGCATCAAAGAAATGAAGTCCGCGGCAACCAAGCTCACCCGATATATACCCCGCCATCTTATCCGAGGTAAGAGGTCCTGTCGCTATGACCGATATTCCGTCTGTATCGACCGAATCAGCTTCCCTCTCTATGACCTCTATCATATCCGAGCTCTTTATCCTCTCGGTAATATATTCCGAAAAGAGCTTTCTGTCAACGGCGAGTGCCGAACCCGCGGGAACTCTCGTGGCGTCTGCCGCGCTCATAATGAGTGAGCCATAACGCCGAAGCTCCTCTTTAAGCAGACCGACGGCGTTGGTAACGCTGTCCGAGCGCAAAGAGTTTGAGCAAACAAGCTCCGCAAAGCCCTCCGAATGATGCGCTGGGGTATACTTGTGCGGCTTCATTTCAAAAAGCCTTACTCTGACGCCCATACGCGCCGCCTGCCAAGCCGCCTCGCAACCCGCAAGTCCCGCACCGTAAATATCAATGACCTTATCGCTCATCTGCTCACTCCTCTCTTGTTTTTCGTTATAAGCTTCAGTCCTCTGTTTTGTTCGGCTCCGCCTCTCGCTTGTATCCACACGCCTTGTTATGGCATACGATAAGCATCTGTCCCTTCTTACGGAAAAGCAGCTCTCCGCAATCGGGGCATTTCTCGTTTATCGGCATATCCCACGACGAAAAATCACACGCGGGATATCTCTCGCAGCTATAGAAAACAGTCCTATTTCTTCCGTTCTTAACAACTATCTTCGAGCCGCACTTTGGACAGGGCACACCCGTGTCCTTCGTCTTCTGCTTTGTGAAGTCACACGCGGGATAGCGCACACAGGCAAAGAAAGGACCATATTTTCCAACTCTCTGAACGACATCGGAACCGCACTTTTCGCACTTGAAATCCGCTATTATCGGCTTCTTCGGCTCCTGTACCTCTCCAGTCTCGTCTGCGACGACAGGCTTTTCCTCTATTTTCTTTGTGTTCTTACATTGAGGATAATTCGGACACGCCGCAAATTTTCCGAAGCGTCCGTTCTTAACTATCATACGGCTTCCGCACTTCTCACAGATATAGTCTGTCTCCTCTGCGGGAACCTCAATAGACGAATTTTTCATATTCTCTTCCGCGGTAGTAAGTCTCTTCGAGAAATCCCCCCAGAAGTCCGACAGAACCGATTCCATAGTGTTCTTGCCGTCTGCTATTTCGTCAAGCTCGTTTTCCATTTTGGCGGTAAATTTGTAATCAACTATATCCGAAAAGCTCTCCTTCATAAGCTTATTCGTAAGCTCTCCGATAGGAGTGGGAACAAACGCCTTGCCCTCTTTCTTGACGTATCCGCGGGCAATTATCGTGGTTATGATGGTAGTATAGGTGCTGGGACGTCCGATACCCTGCTCCTCGAGGAATTTGATAAGAGTATCCTCCTTATAGCGTGGAGGCGGCTCCGAAAAATGCTTCGCGGGGATTATGTCGCTCTGCTTAACGGTCTGTCCCTCCTTGAGCGCGGGAATACGGATATCCTTCTGCTCACACTCCTCGTCGGCGTTGCGACGGGTTTCGTCAACACTCTCCTCGTAGAGCGCCATATATCCCTGAAAATCAACGGTATATCCGCTCGTGCGGAAGATATATCCGCCCGCCTCAAAATCAGCTGTGACGGTGTCGAGCGTTGCCGACTCCATCTGACTGGCAACAAATCTGTCCCATATAAGCTTATAAAGCTTGAACTGGTCGTTAGTGAGATATTTCTTTATCTTCGCGGGTTCGAGGTCGATTCCCGCAGGTCTGATAGCCTCGTGAGCGTCCTGCGCACCCGCTCTCATCTTGTAAACTCTGGGGGTGCGGGGATAATACTTGTTTCCGTATTTGCTCTCGATATATTCCTTTGCCGCCGACTGTGCCTCTGCAGAGACGCGAAGCGAGTCGGTACGCATATAGGTAATAAGACCTTGAGTACCGCCGTTTTCAGAGCCTATATTTATTCCCTCATAAAGCTCCTGCGCTATTCTCATTATCTTCTGCGACGGGAAGCCGAGCTTTCTGGACGCCTCCTGCTGCATAGTCGATGTCGTGAAAGGGGGGGCGGGGGTTTTACGGCGCTTTGCGTGTTTGACCGAGCTTACAGTGAAATCACTGTTCTTGACAGCCTCGACCACCTTCATAGCGTCTGCCTCGCAGGAGAGCTTTATCTTACCGCCCTCATTTCCGTAGAAACGTACGGCAAAGCTCTTTTTGTCGTCACCCACAAGCATTGCTTCTATCGTCCAATACTCAACGGGTACAAATCCGCGTATCTCCTCTTCTCTCTCAACTATTATTCTCGTCGCGACAGACTGAACTCGTCCCGCGGAGAGTCCGCTTCTCACGTTTTTCCAGAGGAACGGAGAAAGCTTGTAGCCAACTATTCTGTCGAGTATACGACGAGCCTGCTGGGAGTTTACAAGGTCCATATCTATCTGTCTGGGCTCCTTGATAGCCGCCTTGACCGCGCTCTTGGTAATCTCGTTGAAGGTTATTCTCATAGTCTTCTCAAGCGGGATTCCGAGAGTTGTGGCAAGATGCCACGATATAGCCTCTCCCTCACGGTCGTGGTCGGTCGCGAGGAATACCTTGGTCGCGTTTTTAGCCTCTTTCTTTATCTCCTTGATAAGGTCTCCCTTACCTCTTATGTTGATATAATGAGCCTCAAAATTGTTATCCACATCCACGCCCAGAACACTTTTTGGAAGGTCTCTGACGTGTCCCTTTGAAGCTACAACCTTATAGTTAGAGCCGAGATAGCTCTTTATGGTTGAAGCCTTGGAGGGAGACTCCACTATTACAAGATTCGACATTGATTTATCTTCCTTTCTTAAACACGGGGCTATCCGTGTGAAATTTTCGTAATTATTTTCTGATATAGGTTCCGCCGGGGAGTGAGGAAACAAGTCCGTTTATCTCCAGCATAGTGAGCGCGGTCACCGCCTCCGCGATGCCGACTCCCGCCGACGCGAATTCGTCGGGAGATACCGCTCTGTCAAGCGGCATCAGGTTAAACACTCTACGCGTTGCCGTGTCGAGTGTGGCAAGAAGCGCGTCGGAATTATCCGAGCCGCCATTCCGTGGAACCGTCTCTTCCTCGCGCTCATATTTTACGTTGTCGGTCATATTTGCAGTGCCGCCGCTTTTCTTCTGCGACGCCGCTCTTTGCGCCCTCTCGGCAGCCTCGGCTCTCGCCTTAATCTCCGCCACGCTGTAATACACGTCTGACGAGACACCGTATTTCTTGAGTGCGCCGACCTTGAAATCGGAACTGCTCTTTGACCTTTTCAGTCCTCTGTAGTTAATAGTATCGTGGTAAAGAAAGTCGTAATGAAGAATAATATCCTCACTGCGAAGCGCCATATTGGCTCCGCTCTGTATAAGCGAGTTAGTTCCCTCGGAATTGCACTCATTTATCTTACCGGGCAGTGCGAAAAGGTCTCTTCCCTGCGCCACCGCCCACTCGGCGGTTATCAATGCTCCGCTTGAGTGATCGCCCTCGATAACAAGTACTCCCTGACATAGTCCGCTGATAAGTCTGTTACGCAAGGGGAAGTTTTTTCCTCTGGGCGGCTCCGATGGCGGATATTCGGTTATTACGGCTCCGCTTCCCGCTATCGCTCTCTGGAGCTTCGCGTGTGGCTTCGGATAGACGATATCTATTCCGCTTCCGAGAACGGCAACCGTATCGCCTCCTGCCTCAAGCACTCCGCACGCCGCAACGGCGTCAATTCCGAGCGCCATACCGCTGACAACGCAAACATTCGCCGAAGCCAGCTCATAGGATATTTTATACGCCGCTTCCATTCCGTATGCGCTTATTTTTCTCGTTCCGACAATACCGATGCAAAGTCGGTTATTGAAGTCGGGAAATTTTCCGATACAGTAAAGCAGCGCGGGGGGATTTTCCAGCATTTTGAGTCTGGACGGATATCTCTCGTCACCGTAGGTTATTATGTCGACCTTATTATCTCTGCAATATTTAAGGATAGAGTAAGCCCTCTCAAGAGATTTGCGCGAAAGTGCGTCCCGCAGACGCTGACCGACAAAATCTATAGCGCCTATCTCCTCGGGCTCAAGCCTATATATCTCAAACGGATTTTCAAACCTTGCGATAAGTCTGGCAAAGTCCTTTGACGCGGCACCGCATCTATCCGCCAACCATATCCAATACAGACAGTTCTCGTCGTACATTCAAGCTCTCCCCTTCCTGTTCAGCCTCTCGCTCTCCTCATCTCCCAGATGAGAATGACCGCCGCCGATGCCGCGTTAAGCGACTCACATCCCTCGGTCATAGGAATTATCACACTTCTGTCACACGCCGCTACGGTGCGCTCCGACAGACCGTGTCCCTCATTTCCGATAACGAAGCAATCCCCCGCTCCCAGCTCAAGCTCACCAAGCACCGCCGCACACTCATCGAGCGCCGCCGCGAATACCCGTCTTCCACTCGCCTTAAGCATAGAGATATATTCACAGAACCTCTCCGCCTCAACGCTGTCGATTTTCAAGCGAAAAAGTCCTCCCATAGCCGCTCTTATCGTCTTGGGATTATATATGTCGGCGCAATCCGAGCTTATAACAACTCTGTCGATTCCGAGCGCCGCCGCCGAACGGATTACCGTTCCCAGATTTCCGGGGTCCCGCACCGACTCAAGCAGCAGCACCGACTCATCCTGCTTCGGCAGGTTTACATTATCTATTTTAATATTTTTACGGAATTTGTCAATATGTTTTGCGACGGTTATTATCCCCTCGGGAGATTTTTCCTCGTTAAGCTTATCAAAGACCGCGTCGGAAACGCAAATTATCTTATCCTCCGACAGTCCCCCAAAGCTTTCCGACAATCTCTGACAGAGCGAGTCCGCCGAGGATTCCCTGATATAAACGCTCTCTATCTCAAGACCGCAATCAAGCGCCTCACGAAAGAGCTTGACACCGTCAAGCCTGAAAAGACCGTATTCATCCCGCCTCTTCTTCTCCGAGAGTGAGCATACCCTCTTTACACTCGGATTCTGACGCGAGGTTATGATGCCGTTTTTATTTATCATAGCCTTTTCTCCCATTCTTCAAAGCAAAAAATCACTTCCGTAAATACACAATAAAACCCCGCAAAAAACGGGGTTTTATAGCTCTGATTAAAGAGCTGCTTTTGACTTTTCTGCAAGTGCCGCAAATGCTTCCTTATCGGAAACTGCAAGTTCTGCGAGCATCTTACGGTTGAGGTCTATACCTGCAAGCTTGAGTCCGTGCATAAAGGTGGAATAGTTCATTCCGTTTACCTTTGCCTGTGCGGAAATACGAGAGATCCACAGTCTGCGGAAGTCTCTCTTCTTCATCTTTCTACCTGCGAAAGCATAGTTACCGCTCTTCATTACGGCCTGTTTAGCCATCTTGAAATGCTTGGATTTTGCGCCCCAATATCCCTTGGCAGCCTTAAGAATCTTCTTTCTTCTCTTGCGCGTCATCATTGCGCCTTTAATTCTTGCCATTTTCTATTTCCTCCTGTGTCGTTCCGAATTATTTCTGGATAAGTGTTCTGATGTTTGCTGTCATAGACTCGCTGAGAATAGCGCCGCTGCGCAGATGTCTCTTTCTCTTTGCGGTCTTAAGACCCGTGTTGTGTCTGTGATGGCAGTGTCCCATCTTTACCTTGCCGGAACCGGTAACAGAAAATCTCTTTGCCGATGCCTTATGTGTCTTGATCTTTCCCATTTTTATATTCTCCTTTTCGATAATCATTGGGCGGCATTCGCCGATATATCATAAAATGCGCGGTCTCCCGCTTCTGTTTATGAACAAAATCAGTTGGATTTGAACTTGAGAGGTGTTATCACCATACTCATAAATCTTCCGTCAAGCACGGGAGCCTTATCAACGCTTCCAAGCTCACTGCAAGCCTCCTGGAATTTCGTCATTATCTCCTGTCCTATCGAGACGTGGCTCATCTCTCGTCCCTTGAAGCGCATAACAACTCTTACCTTGTTTCCGTCGGTCAGGAATCTCTTCGCGTGGCGGAGCTTGGTCTCAAAGTCGTGTGTGTCGATTCTGCAGGACAGCTGAATCTCCTTCAGCTCTATGGTCTGCTGCTTCTTCTTTGCTTCCTTTTCCTTCTTGTCTCTCTCAAAGCGGTACTTTCCGTAGTCCATAATACGGCATACGGGCGGAACTGCCTGCGGAGCCATAAGAACAAGGTCATAGCCCTGCTCGTAAGCTACGTTCAAAGCGGCTTCCGAGGACATAACTCCCAGCGTTTCTCCGTCAGGTCCGATAACTCTGACCTCCTTCGCCTTGATATCCTCGTTGATGGTCATTTCTTTGGCGCTAATGTTAAATACACCCCCATTGTGTGACCGCTTTCGCGGTAAATATATCGCCTTTCGGCAGATTGCGCAAAAAAAGCGGGAAACAGCTTCCCCGCGCAAACAAAGACCTGCCCACACACGGGCAAGAGTTTGAATATCAACCCTACGCGCTTCTGCGGCAAGGTGAGAACGGAGAGCGTTCTGCTTTATTGTCTTGCATATTCTACCACATTTATTTCGCTTTGTCAATAGCTTTTTCAAAAAAATTTTATCGGGATATTTCGGCAGTTTATTTTTTCTTTTATTTTTACTTTTTCAGCCCTCTCCTGCGACATCCCTACGACCTCCGCCTGACTTTAATGTGTATTTGTCACAAATATTTCAAGCAAAAGCTGTCTTTTTTCTATTCTGTATCTTTTTTCACGAAATTTTCGACAAAAAATCGTCTAATTTGGATATTTACAAATCGAGGAAATAGATGTATAATAATGAAGCTGTCGGCGGCACCAACTCCACAGCGTCACGCACAATAGTCATCGACCTCTGCGGAATATCAATCTTATGATATCAACGCGCAGTAACGATACCTATTGTGCTTTTTTAATTCCGAAAAAAATATACTTGATTTTCCGCCGTGTTTAATGTAAAATAATATTGTAAACAAATTCTGTCATCGGAGGTTACGGCTCTATGAAGATAAAGATTGCGGAGAAGACCTATTCCGAGGTAATGGCGCTCGATGTACCGAGGCACGAAAAGCCGAAAAAGATAGGAGTCTTTTTCAGAACGCTCATAAAGGCGCTCTCCGCCACAAACCTCAAGGGTAACCACATCAAGTATAACGAGCACGGAATGGAGCGGCTTGGCAAGAAGGAGCCCTGCCTTATCCTTATGAACCACTCGAGCTTCATTGATATGCAGATAGCGGCAAACTATCTCTACCCACGCCCATTCTCCACGGTATGTACGACAGACGCTTATATGGGCAAGGCGTGGCTTATGAGGCAGATAGGGTGTATTCCGACGCAGAAGTTCGTAGCCGACCTGACGCTCATAAAGGATATATCATACGCGCTGAAGGAGCTGAAATCATCTGTCCTTATGTACCCCGAGGCAATGTATTCCTTTGACGGAACGGCATCGGCTCTCCCCGAGACGGTAGGAAAGCTCGTGAAAATGCTCAAGGTTCCGGTGGTAACTATAATAACACACGGCGCGTTCTCCCGCGAACCGCTTTACAATATGCTGCGCCACAGAAATGTCGATATCAGTGCCGACGTAACCTATCTGCTCTCTCCCGAGGAGATAGAGACGGTCTCCGCCGAGGATATCAACGCTATGATAGGAGAAAAATTCTCATTCGACAGCTTCCGTTGGCAACAGGAGAATAAGATAATAATAAATGAAGATTTCCGCGCTGACGGACTTGAGAGAGTACTGTATAAGTGTCCGCATTGTCTTGCGGAGGGTAAGACGGTTGGGAAAGGAATTCACCTCGTGTGTAACAATTGCGGCAAGAAATACGAGCTTACCGAGCTTGGATATCTGTCCGCTACCAACGGCGAGAGCGCTTTTAACCATATTCCCGACTGGTTCGCTTGGGAGAGAGAACAAGTCAAGGAGGAGCTGAATCAAGGCAAATACCTGCTCGATATCGACGTTGACGTGTATATGCTGGTCGATACAAAGGCACTTTACCACATAGGCGGCGGACACCTGACACATAACTCCGAGGGATTCCGATTGGTCAGTGACGACAACGAGCTTGACTATTCTCAATCGGCACTCTCCTCATATAGCCTTAACGCCGACTATTTCTGGTATGAGATAGGGGATATGATAAGCATAGGAAACAAGAGACATCTCTTCTATTGCTTCCCCAAAAAAGCAGAGGAGGCTATCGTAGCCAAAGCCAAATTATCCGCCGATGAGCTTTACAAAATCAAAAAGAAATAGAGCAGAAGCTCCAAATAAATAATTCAGAATTTTTTATATGAAAGGAAAATAAATATGGCTAACTGGGAAGATATCAAAACAACCGTGGGACGCGCGGCAAACAAGACTATGAAAAAGGCGGGTGAGCTTGCGGACACGGCATCCTTGCACTTCAAATACAAGACCTCAAAGGCGAAGCTCTCGGAAAAATTCGAGAGACTCGGCAGACTGACCTATAAGCAGCTCAAAAC
>JAFTHJ010000054.1 GCA_017457465.1 Clostridia bacterium
AGCGCCCCGACTTTGTATATGTAACGGGTGACGCCTATGTTGACCACCCCAGCTTCGGCGTGGCTATAATTTCAAGAGTGCTTGAGGCTGCGGGATTTTGCGTGGCAATACTGTCACAGCCCGACTACAAGAGCTGTCAAGCCTTCACCGAGTTTGGCAGACCGAGACTCGGCTTTCTCGTTACGGCGGGAAATATAGATTCTATGGTTGCGCATTATACGGTCTCCAAAAAGAAAAGAACATACGATTACTATTCCCCCGGAGGTAAGGCGGGGCTTCGTCCCGACAGGGCAACTATAGTTTACTGTAACCGCATAAGAGAGGCGTACGGCGATGTGCCGATAATTATCGGGGGACTTGAGGCGTCCCTGCGCCGTTTCGCACATTACGATTACTGGTCGGACAAGATAAGGCGCTCGATTCTCGTCGATTCACGAGCCGATATTCTTACCTACGGTATGGGCGAGAACATACTTCTGCGAATCGCAACACTTCTCGACAAGGGCGTTCCCGTCAAGAAGATAAGAGATGTCAGAGGATGTGTCTATATGGCGCAGCCGGAGGATAAGATACACTTTGATGTGGCGGCTGTCTTTGATTACGACGAGCTGAAAAACAATGACAGGAAATACGCCGAGGCGTTTGGAATACAGTATAAAAATCAGGATTCGATAAGCGGAAAGGCAATAGTCGAGAAATACGACAACAAGATTCTCGTGCAGAATCCGCCTATGCCGCCGCTTGAGAGGGAGGAGCTTGACAGAGTTTATTCGCTTCCTTATATGAGGACATATCACCCATCGTACGAGGCGGTGGGCGGTGTTCCCGCAATCGAGGAGGTGCGCTTTTCTATAACCCATAACAGAGGCTGCTTTGGCGCTTGTAATTTCTGCGCTCTTGCCTTTCATCAGGGAAGAACCGTACGCTCGAGAAGCAAGGAGAGTGTTGTTGCGGAGGCAAGGAAAATCACAGAGCTTCCCGATTTCAAGGGATATATTCACGATGTCGGTGGCCCGACGGCAAATTTCCGTGAACCCGCTTGTGAGAAGCAGCTTCGCGACGGAGTATGTACGGGCAGAAAATGCCTCGCTCCCACGCCCTGCAAAAATATAAAGGTCGACCATAGGGAATATACAGAGATAATCTCCGAGATAGAGGCTCTGCCAAAGGTCAAAAAGGTCTTTATTCGCTCGGGTATACGCTTCGACTATCTTATGCTTGATAAGGACGAGAGTTTTTTCAAGAAGCTCGTGCGTGACAACGTGAGCGGACAGCTCAAGGTCGCTCCCGAGCATTGCTCCTCGGCGGTTCTTCGCTGTATGGGTAAACCCGATTTTACTGTTTATGAGGGCTTCAGACGGAGATTCTTCGAGTTGACAAAGAGTATGGGCAAGGAGCAATATCTCGTGCCGTATCTTATGTCAAGCCACCCCGGCTCGACGCTTCGGGACGCGCTCGAACTTGCGATATGCCTCAAGCGGGATAATTACGCGCCCGAGCAGGTTCAGGACTTTTATCCCACCCCCGGAACGGCGTCAACCGTTATGTTCCGCACTGGAATAAATCCGCTTGATATGAAGCCCGTTTACGTTGCTACCGATTATCACGAAAAGCAGCTCCAGAGAGCGCTTTTGCAATTCAACAGACCGCAGAACGCCCCACTTGTAAGAGAGGCTTTGCGTAAGCTTGGCAGGGAGGACCTTATAGGATATTCAAAGGAGTGTCTTGTACGCCCCGAGAACGGCGGCTCCAAGGTGATACCCCGCGCGACAGGTGAGCGAGGCGGACAGAAAAAGAGTGTCGGCAGAGCGCCCACGGCGAGAAAATCCCCGACAAAAAAGCCCACAAGGGGAAAAGATAACAAAAAGAAAAGGTAGGCAAATCTATGGAAATAATGAAAGAGGAAGGCTTTCGAAAGCAGCTGAAGAGCGGACTTTCGGGCGGATATCTTTTCTTCGGCGAGGAGGATTATCTCAAGGCGTTTTCACTCAAGGCGGCGCGAGATGCCGTCTGTGAGGATAAGTCCTTTGAGATATTCAACGATATGAAGATAGACGCGCTCGACTACAGCGCCCCCGCCTTGCTTGACGCGCTTATGCCATTTCCGATGATGAGTGAGAAGAAAATAGTCACGGTAAACGGCATTTGCCCCGATTCAATGAAGCCCTCCGAGATAGATGACCTTTGTGACGCGCTCACGGCGCTTTCGGAATACGATTACAATGTGCTTATAATCTCGGTACCCGCGGGGGGAATAGACGAGGGAAATCTGCCCAAGCGCCCCTCGGCGTTGCTGACTCGCCTCTCTAAATACCTTACTCCCGTGAGATTTGAACCGATATCACCCGCAAGACTTGTCTCTTGGGTAGGGAAGCATTTTGCGCACAACGGCGTCACGGCAAGTCCCGAGGTCTGCTCGTTTATGATAGACTATTGCGGAGCTTCGATGTTCACACTCGCGGCGGAGACCGATAAGTTGGCATATTACGTGCTGCAGCACGGAAGGGGAGAGGTGACGCGTGAGGATGTGAAAAATGTATCGATAGCCGAGATAAGCTCGGATACCTTCGCACTTGCCAACGCAATACTAGACGCAAGATACGACGCGGCGCTTGAAGCACTCTCGGTTATGAAATTCCGCCGAGTCGAGCCTGTTATAATTCTCTCCGAGGTGTCAAAGGTTATATGTGACCTTGTTTCGATAAAGGCAATGATGGAGGAGGGAAAATCCTCGTTCGAGATATCGTCGGCGCTCAAGATGAATGAATACAGGGTGAGAATGTATATGTCGGGAGCGGCGGGAAAGACTATGAAAAAGCTGAAGAGGGCAATTGAGCTGTGTGCCGAGGCGGATGTCGCTCTCAAGCTCTCGCCGCAGGGATATACGGCGATAGAAAAGCTTATTTGTTCGTTGTAAAGAAAGGCTAAAAATGAAAGATGTAATTGAGCATTACGATAAATTGATAGATGAAAATAATGACCCCGTTCACGATCCTGAACCATTAAGAGCTTATATGAATAAGTGGGACGGAGAGAAATTTATTGAAAGTATGCGGCTTGATAAGCGGAAATCTGTTTTGGAAATCGGAGTAGGCACAGGTCGTCTTGCAATTAAAGTTGCACCGCTGTGTCAACGATTTACTGGAATTGATGTTTCTCCCAAAACAATTGCAAGAGCTTCCGAAAACCTTTCCTCGTATCAAAATATTGAGCTTGTTTGCGACGATTTTACATCATTTTTATTCAATGACCGTTTTGACGTAATATATTCATCTTTGACTTTTATGCATATAAAAGATAAATTATCTGCAATTAAGAAAATTACGGCGTTACTGAATAATGACGGACTGTTCGTTTTGTCGATTGACAAAAACCAAAACGATTTTATAGATATGGGAACAAGAAAAATAAAAATATATCCCGATAATCCAACAGATATATGTAACTATATTTCAGAAGCGAAACTAAAACTTATAGTTAGATTTGAAACAGAACACGCATACGTTATGGTCAGCAAAAAAGCCTCCCTTGTGTAAAGGGAGGTGGCACGCGGAGCGTGACGGAGGGATTGTTATGGAGAGAAAATACAACAAGGACATTGTTCCAACCGCTAAAATGTTACGAAAAAAATATGACAAAGGAAGAAAAACACCTTTGGTACGATTTTCTGCGTGATTATCCTATTCGTTTTTCTCGTCAAAAAGTTCTCGGTAAATATATTGTCGATTTAAGGCAAAGCTTGTAATCGAACTTGATGGTTCGGGGCATTACACAGAAGAAGGAAAGCAATACGATGAAGAACGAACAGCTTTTCTTGAAGAGTATGGATTGACGGTTATTAGAATACCAAACACAGAAATACATAAAAACTTTCAAGGTGTCTGCCAATATATCGATCATCTAGTTGAACAATCCCTCAGTCAGCTTCGCTGACAGCTCCCTTTACACAAGGGAGCCTTTTATCTAACTGTTTCTACTGCTTATAAAATAAATTTCCCGCAAACCGTTAGTTTTGGTCTGCGGAAATTTTACTTTTTGAAATTATTCTATAATCCGGTCCTTTTATCTGGCACTCCAATCAATATCAAGCTCGGCGTTTCTGTCACACACAAGTATGCCGTTCTCAATTTTCAGCTCCGCCATATGCACCGAGGAGCGCTCGGGAATGTCGGTATCGGGCTGGGTGAAATAGACGATATAGGCGCGAGAGTCGATTACGAAGATATCGGCGTGTGCTCCCTTGGCGTTATCGTCCCGTCTTGTTCCCGCCTCGGCAAGAATATTGTCCGCCTGACGGACAAAATGCTCACCGTCCTCGGATACATAGACCGCAAGTCCTTTCCATACATCGGATATCAGCCAGATTTTTTCGCCCAGCTCAAATACGTTCGGCCCCTCTTGCTTCGCGTCGGAAACGGCGATTCCGCGGTATTCCCAGTCGTAAAGATTTTTACTGTCGGCATAGCAGATACAGGAATTCTGCCTCTCGTCCTTGTACCACATACGCCATATTCCCGAGGGGAGCTTGTACAGGCAAGGGTCGATTATTCTGGACGATGCAAAGGTCAGAGGTCCGATATGCTCCCAATAAAAGAGGTCGCGCGAGGTGTAATGCTCGATAGAAGCCTTGCCGCGCCATTTCGTGTAGATTCCGCATATGTATGTGACATACATATGGTAGAGCCCCTCCGAGGGGTCATATATTATCTCGGGTGCCCAAAAGGTGTTGTGACCGAACTCGAAATCGAGGTCGAGAGCGCCTCTGTAGTGCCACTCGGCACCGTCAAAGGACTCGGCAACGCCTATAGCCGTACCGTAAGCGAAGGAAACTCCCTCTACGGGCTGATTCGCGCGGCGTTGGGTATAAAACATATAAAACACACCGTCAGATTCCTTGCGGATTATCATAGGATCTGCGGCTCCGTTGTATATCGGGTCCTTGTAAAGCGGGGAAGGAACTATCATATTGATTTCTCCTTTTGGTGATTTTACTTTATAATATTTTACCACAAATCGAATATGGTGTAAATAAAAAATATAACGGAAATAATCACTGTTTTGAATCAAAATAAAGGAATAGCAGCTAAAGAATCGGAAATAATAAATGAGGAAGCCGAGTGTGGAATAGAAGATTTAATGATAAAAAAGCACATAAAACTCGGTCGGCAAGGACATTTTTATGGAAAAAAGATAAAAATTTATAATTTCGAAAAAAACACTTGACAATCGAAAATATTTCTGTTATAATACCATTTGCTAATGGG
>JAFTHJ010000055.1 GCA_017457465.1 Clostridia bacterium
CAGAGGTCCCCAGGACGTAACCGATTCCGCAAAGGTAGGCGCACACATCGCGACAGTACCCTACAAGGTAATTATGCAGATGACAAAGCATCCCCTTACCGACGCGGGTATTGAGAAGTTTATGGCTGACTGGAACAAGACGTTTAACAAGTAAAAAAGCATTTTTGGGCGGTAGCTTCGGCAACTGCCCTTTTGTTATTTTAAAATCAAATAATCTGTTGATTTATTTTATCTTTTATGTTATAATTATATGGATAATTTCATTTGAGCTTTCGCGAGGGGAGGGGTGGCGTTATATGGATAAAAAAATCAGAATACTTGCCGTTGCGGGAGCTACGGCGAGCGGAAAAAGCCGTCTTGCCCTTGAGTTTGCGAAGCTTTATGGCGGAGAGATAGTTTCCTGTGATTCAATGCAGGTATACAAGAGAATGGATATCGGCACGGCAAAGCCGACTGAAGCGGATAGAGCCGCCATCCCTCACCATATGATAGACGTTGCCGAGCCGACAGAGAACTATTCCTGCGCCGACTATATCAAGGCGGCGGCGAGGGATATCGAGGATATCTCGGGCAGGGGTAAGCTGCCGATAGTATGCGGCGGTACGGGACTTTATCTCGACGCTCTTTTGCGAGGCTCTGATTTTTCGGAGGAGAGTACCCCCGATGAGGCGTTGCGGCGTGAGCTTTTTGAGTTTGCCGAGACGCATGGAAAGGAAGCCCTCTTTGACGAGCTTCGGCGTATAGACCCCGAGAGTGCCGAGGCGATACATCCGAATAATATCAAAAGAGTCATTCGCGCAATTGAGATATACAGAACGAGCGGAGTTACAAAGTCGGAGCTTGACAGGCGTTCTCTTGAGGTTCCGTCGAAATACGACGCGACGGTTATTGCTTTGAGATACAACGACAGGGAGCTTCTTCGTCAACGCATAGACACCAGAGTTGACACTATGATAGCTATGGGACTTGAGGAGGAGACTCGCGCACTTATGTCCGAGGGCGTGTTTGAGAAAAACACCACCGCGGCACAAGCTATAGGATATAAGGAATTTCTTGGCTATTTCCGAGGGGATTCGACCTTCGGTGAGTGTGCGGAGCTGCTCAAGGTGGCGACGAGAAAATACGCGAAGCGTCAGATGACGTGGTTTAGCGGAAAAAAATATGTCGAATGGATAGACGCGGACGAAAAAAGTTTTAACGAGATTGTAAATTCTGCGTCGAGGCTCTTTTTCGGCGATTGATAGTATGTTAAAATATTCGGAGGAGTAAGAAAGGAGGCTTGAGAGATGCGGATATTACGTATAAATATGAGCGCAATGACGCGGAGCTTACTGTTGAGAGTTGCTGCCGCACTTGCCTGTGTCGCCATAATTTCATATACCGTGTTTCATATGGTAAGCCTTTTTTCTGCCGAGCTTTCTACTGTTGTGGTGGGACCGTCTACCGAGGAGACCAAGCTTGAGCTTGACGGATATATCTTCCGTGACGAGACGCTTGTGACTGCCGGATACAGCGGAGCTGTCGACTATATCGCTCACGATGGCTTGAAGGTCGCGGCGGGAGAGCCGATAGCGATAGTTTACGAGCAGGGAAACAACTCCGCGATAAGCAGTAATATTGACGAGATTGACGAGAGGATAGCCGTGCTTGAAAAAAGCGTGGCGAAGGGAGTGTCGCTTTCAGACCTTCCCGATATAAATACCTCGCTTGACAATTCCTATTACACCGTGATGAGGCAGCTTGCCGACGGTGATATACGCGGAATATCGGCGAACATCGACACTATGACCTCGCAGATGGGACAGGTGAGTGTTCTGACCGACAGTGAATCTCCCGTTCCGACGACACTTGAATATCTCCGCGAGGAGAGGTCGAGAATAATGGCGGCGGGAGGAGACAGTGTTCAGGTGAGCAGCGAGAGAAGCGGATATTTTTATTCCGATGTAGACGGATACGAAAGCCTGTTCACATCGGAGGCGGCGAGGTCTCTCACGCCCGACCTTTATTACGAATACGCTTCGGCTGACGGCGTTCCCGTGTCCGAGATGCGGAACGTGGTCGGTAAAATGGTATATGACAGCACTTGGTTCTTTGCCGTTATGGTTTCGGGAAATACCGTGAGCCATTTTGAGGAGGGTGAGAGCTACAGAACGGTATTTACGGGAGACGGAGATGTCACCGTTCCGCTCACGCTGAACAAAATTACTCCCGACTCCGATTCTTCGTCGGTGCTTCTGATGTTTGAATGCGACAGAATGCCTACAGGATTTTCCTTCGCAAGGGCGCAGAGCATTGAGATAGTGGTCGACAGTGTGACGGGTATCAACGTCCCGAAGTCGGCGGTGCATAAGTCCAACGGAAACCTTTATGTTTATATTCTCAAGGGAAGCGTGGTTCGTGAGCGCCGCCTTGAGGTAATATATGAGGGAAGCGATTATTATACGGCGCTTGACGGAGTTGAGCCCGACGAATCGGACGTTTATCTCCAGAGCAACGATACGCTGATAATCAGCGGACAGAATCTTTTTGACGG
>JAFTHJ010000056.1 GCA_017457465.1 Clostridia bacterium
CCCTTGAGGACAAGAATAGTCTGACGACCTTCGTGACCTCCAATCCCGACTGTCAGTACGGAGTTGACGGAATCGAGTTTGACAGAGAGGGCAATCTGCTTGTCGGAAACTTCGGTGACGGCGCGGTTTACAAGGTGGTTATGGACGATGATGGAAATGTCGTATCAAACGAGGTTTGGGCGCAGGACAAAGAAAATCTTGTCAGCACAGACGGTATGATAATGGACTGTGAGGGAAATCTCTATATTGCCGATTTCAACGCCAACGCTATAGTTAAGATACTTCCCGACGGAACTGTGACCAAGTACGCGCAGAACGGCGATACCGATGGACTTCACGGTGAGCTTGACCAGCCGGGTGAGCCTATTATCTGGCAGGGCAAACTTGTGGTATCCTGCTTCGACTGCGTTATCAACGCGACAAATTCGGCGCACGAAATCCCCGCGACTCTGGCGGAGCTTGAGCTTTAACTATCCACACCCGTAAGGGAAAAGGAGGTACCATATGTTTTATACGATATACAATCATATTCGCTTGGCGCATTACGATGAACTTGCGGGTATGCCGCCTCATAAGCGTCAGGCAACGCTGTTCCGCTACTATACCGAGCAGATACCGATAGTTATTCCCGAGGGTGATATACTCGCGGGACGCTACGGATACGAGGATGACCTGACTCCCGTCGCGCCGCCGAAGCCGATGCCCGGTATACGCGTTTTCACAGAGGAGGAGAAAAGGCTCAACGAGCATTTTAAAAAGTATCTATCCGTTGAGATAGGCTTCCACCGTTCGCACACCTGTATAGATTACGGTGAGGTTATCGGAAAAGGCTTACGCTATTATCTCGAGCAGGTCGAGCAGAAGCTATCCGAGCAGCCCGAGCACGATTTCTACCTCGCTATGAGGGATTCTATCGAAACCGCTATCGCTTTCGGAGGTCGTTATGCGGCACTTGCCGAGCAGATGGCGAGTGATGCGAAGAATGACGGAGAGCGCTCACGCCTGACTCGTATGAGCGAGGCGCTTCGCCGAGTTCCCGAGTACGGCGCTCGTAATTTTTATGAGGCGGTGCAGTCGCTCTGGCTTCTGCATAACCTCATTCCTATGGCGGAGATGGGCTGGTACAGTATCTCTGTCGGAAGAATGGACCAGTATTTATATCCATATTATCTACGTGCCTCGGAGGACGGAATATCCCGCGAGGATATGAAGTCGATTCTGAAAAATCTTTTCCAGCTTCTCGATTCCTATGGCGACGGCGCTTGTGCGCTCAATGTCGGTGGTGTGGATGCCGAGGGCAGAGAAATGTATAACGAGCTGTCGTGGCTGCTGTTAGAGGTAGAAAAGGAAACCGCTCTGCGCGCTCCGATATTTGCCGCGAGAATCAGTCCGAATACTCCCGAGGATTTCTTTGACGCGCTTATAGATTTTGAACTGTTCCGTATAGGTCAACCCACCTTTTACGGTGAGATGCCCTGTCGTCGAGCTGTGGCAGGAAGAGGAATCCCCGAGGCAGAGGCGGCAACATTTTCCGCCAATTCCTGTATGGGACTTATACTGGGCGGCAGAGAGTTCGCCAATATGTGGGGAATAAAATTCAATATGAATCTTCCGCTTGAGGTGGCGCTCTGTGGCGGCGTGGCCCTGCATAACGAGCTTGGCTTCACTACCGTCACAAAGCCTCGAGAGATAAACTCCGAGGATGAATTGCTCGAGGCGTACGGCGCGTATCTTGAGGAAATTATGGGAATGTCTGCCGATATTTCCTACGCCGTTGCTAAAAACGCGGCGACGAATACATCCGACCCATTCCTTTCGGTACTTACCGAGGGCTGTATTGAGAGCGGACTCGACCGCGCGATAGGCGCGACATACGACACGGTTACAGTCGAGGGTATGGGTATGATAAACGCCTGTGACGCCATTGAGGCTATATGTGAGCTTGTCTTTGACAGGAAAAAGTACAC
Organism: Clostridia bacterium; assembly: GCA_017457465.1. GTDB lineage: Bacteria > Bacillota > Clostridia > Oscillospirales > CAG-272 > HGM12713. Next base: position 1,968 of record JAFTHJ010000056.1, read on the forward strand.
TATCGGTCAGATGCTCGAGGCGGCAAAGCGCAACTATGAGGGAGATGCCGAGTTGCTTTATGATATAAGGAATTGCAAAAAGTACGGTATGAACGACGAGCGTTGCAACCGAATCGTAGCAAGAGTCGGTCAGATGCTCTCCAAGATATGCCGTGAGAAATCACACGGAAATTATCTTTTCCTGCCCTCGCTTCACACAATTGACGAGAATGTCAAATACGGTTCAACGCTTCCCGCAACACTTGATGGCAGACTCGCGGGTGAGCCTGTGAGCAAGAACGCTAATCCCTCGCTGCTTCTGAAGGATATAGAGCCTACCTCTGTAATCATTTCCGCCGCCTGTGTGCCGCAGACCGATTTCAGCGGAGGTCAGCCTATTGACCTTTTCTTTGACAAAGCGCAGTTTGCCACGAAGGAATCCCGAGACAAGATAAAGGCGATGATTCGCACCTATTTTGAGCTTGGCGGTCTGCAATTTCAGGTAAACAGTGTGGATATCGAGCTTCTCGAGAGGGCGTACGCAAATCCCGAGGCTTATCCCAATCTGATAATCCGCAAGGGCGGATACAGTGTTCGCTTCGGAGAATTAAGCCGAGACGCGCAGAGAGAGTTTATCGAGCAGTCTCGCAGAGGAAATCCAGCGTGATAAACGAGGTATAATATGGACGGAACGATATTTAATGTGCAGCATTTTTGTGTCAACGACGGTCCCGGAATACGCACAACGGTATTCTTCAAAGGCTGTCCGCTCCGTTGCGCATGGTGTCATAATCCCGAATCTCATAAGATACAGAGGGAGCTTATGTATGACGCGGAGAGATGTGTGGGCTGCGCAAGATGTGTCTCGCTCTGCCCGAAAGGAGCGCACCGTATTGAGAATGGCACACATATTTTTGACCGTTCGCTTTGCGGAGTCTGCGGAGAGTGTGTTTACGCTTGTCTTTCGGATGCGCTTGAGATAGCGGGAGAGCGGAGAAGTGTCGATGAGATTATGTCGGAGGTGCGTAAGGATGCTATATTCTACCGCAATTCGGGCGGCGGAATGACGCTTTCTGGCGGTGAGCCACTGATGCAGTCGGAGTTTGCTATAGCTTTATTGTCTTTAGCGAGAGCCGAGGGTATTCACACGGCAGTGGAGACCTGCGCTTACGCGAGTGAGGAGACGATTCTCTCGGTGGCGAAGCATACAGACCTCTTTCTCTTTGACTGGAAATGCACGAACGAGGCTCTGCACCTTAAGTATACGGGTGTTGACAACAAGGAGATACGCCGAAATATTCTGGCGGTGGACGCAATGGGCGTGAAGAGTATTCTGCGCTGTCCCATAATTCCGGGGGTGAACGATACCGAGGAGCATTTTAAGGGTATTGGCGCACTTGCCGCAAGGCTGAAAAATCTTTTGCGTATAGAGATAGAGCCATATCACTCTCTCGGCGTACATAAATACGGGCGTCTTGACAGAGCCGATGATACTCGGGAGTTCGGTATCCCCGATGCCGAGCAGACAGAAGGTTGGATAGCGCGTATACGTGCTTATACCGACCTTGAGGTCAGACTCGCGTGACGCGTTTTGTGCCAAATTATGAAAAATAGATATCTTTGATAGATAACAGTAACCCAAAAAGCCTTCTCCCGCGGGAGAAGGCTTGTTGGGTTTATTGTATATACTTTTCAAAGCTTTTTCGCTCTTTCGTCGACTATTCTCTTGAAGTTTGAGAGGTCGCGGGAGTAGACTCCGTCCATATAAGGACTTGTGATTATAAAATCAGCGGTGGCACGGTTATTTGCCATAGGTATGTCGTAGACCTGCGCGATGCGGAGAAGCGCCTTGACGTCGGGGTCGTGCGGTTGAGCGGTGAGGGGGTCAGAGAAGAAGATGACGATATCTATTTTTCCGTCAACTATTCTCACGCCTATCTGCTGGTCTCCGCCAAGAGGTCCGCTGTTGAAGCCTCTGACGGGAAGTCCCGTCCGTTCGGACACCATTTTTGCCGTCGTTCCGGTTCCGCATAGAAAATGATGCTCGAGAATTTCACGGTTCTCGGTACACCAATCTATAAGCTCTTGCTTTTTATTGTCGTGCGCTATGAGCGCTATATTTTTCTGCGGCTCCATAACAAATTCAAGGGTATCGTTGCTGTTCATTTTGTTCACCGTCCTTATTCTGTATTTTTTCTACTTTCATTATACCATTTTATTTCCGAAAAATCAAGATGTTTGAGGCTTTTATACTTTTTTGGCACACATTCCGCAATTGTTACAGCCGCTGCAATCTGCTCTGCTCGAGCAACTTACACAGGCGGCGCCGTAGTGAGGTGTGTGATATTCCTCCTCGGGTATTTCAAGACCGAGCATATCGGTGAGGATGAATTTTTGCGGCTTACCCGCAAAATTCATTCCCGATTTATACGCCATCTCGCTCTGTATTCGTTTGTTGGGCAGGTGATAGCGCTTACCGTCCTTGATAAATACCGTTCCCGTTTCAACAAAATTAAAGGTGACATTGTGACGCACACATTCCTCGCGGAGCGACTTTACCCAGTCGAAGTCGCAAGGACGCGCTCCGTCGTAATTCTCGCCGCCGCAAAGTACCTTTTCTATCTGTCCGTCACCGAGATATTTCTCGATACTGACTTGCTCTATGTAAGGCGCACACATAATTCCCTTATGCTTGAAAGGAAGCGAGAGCAGTATCGGAATACGCTCATCGGCACGGCGTTGGTTTTCACAGGTTACACTGAATGATATATTTTCCCAGCCGTCCCCCCAGCTGTCGGGCAGATGCTCAAGAGCGCGTTCGGGGCGCTTTGTGAGCAGAAAGAATTTCACGTCGGGGCGTTGACGCATTATCTCCCACGCGTCATCCCGCCACTCATCCGCCTCGGGCAGAAAGAAGTCGGAATTGAGGCATACGTGTATAGTCTCGCCGCTCCGTATTTTATATCTTCCGCTTCTGTCTCGGTGCAGAGGATAGGTAAATCCCGATTTGGTTTTGTATATCTCCGAGCCGTCACGTCCGCGCTGACGGTCAAGGTAGAACATATAGCAGTTCTCGCACCCCTCGCTGCATTTGACGCATCCGTGCCAAGGATTCCATATGTTGAACATAAATACCTCCGTTTTGCGGTATCTGTATTTATTATAACGCTTTTCGCACGGTATTTCAATAGTTTTCGGTTGACAATATCGGCGTTTTGTGATAAAATGAAATGCTAAAAGAAAGAACGGAGGCAGGATTGTGGAAAAAAGAAAAAAGGGAGCAAGTATTGGTTTGCTCAAAAGATTTTTGCCTTATTATAAAAAATACAAATGGATAATGGTGCTTGACCTTTTGTGCGCCTCGCTGACCACCGTATGTGAGCTGGTGCTGCCTATGATAGTACGCAAAATAACAGACGCGGCAACGGCAGAGGTGATGACGCTTACCGTCGAGATGATACTCGGCTGCGGAATCGTATATCTTGTTTTGCGCATTATAGACACCGCCGCGAATTATTATATGGCTTCGGTCGGACACATAATGGGAACGAAGATAGAGACCGATATGAGACGGGATTTCTTCGGACATCTGCAGAAGCTTTCCTTCTCCTATTACGACAACGCAAAGGTCGGCTCACTTATGTCGAGAATAACCAGCGACCTCTTTGACGTAACCGAATTCGCGCATCACTGCCCCGAGGAGTTCTTTATCGCGGGGATAAAGATAGTATGCTCGTTTATACTCCTTTGCACTATGAGTGTGCCGCTGACGCTTATCGTATTTTCAGTCATACCGCCTATGATAATCGTGTTGATGTTCTTCAACAGACGGATGAAGGCGGGATTCAAGGAGTCTCGTAAGCAGGTAGGTGAGCTCAACTCACAGATAGAGGACAGTCTGCTTGGAATACGCGTGGTGAAATCCTTTGCCAACGAGGCTGTCGAGGAGGAAAAGTTCGACAAGGGTAACAGAAAATTCCTGTCTATCAAGACAAAGGTATATCATATAATGGCGGGATTTCAGTCCTCGACCAGACTCTTTGACGGCGTTATGTATATCGTCGTGGTTGTCGCGGGTGCGCTCTTTATGCTGCGGGGCAGCATAAGCGCGGCGGACTACATCGCCTATCTTATGTTTGTCACGACGCTTCTCACCTCTATCCGCAGAATAGTTGAGTTTGCCGAGCAGTTCCAGAGAGGACTTACGGGTATCGAGCGCTTCTGCGAGATAATGGATACCGAGCCCGATATCACGAACTCGCCCGACGCGAGGGATATTGATGACGTGAGGGGAGATGTTGAATTCAAAGACGTTTCATTCTCCTATGAAAGCGAGAACAAGAGAGTGCTTTCCCACCTTAATCTCAAGGTCAGGGCGGGGGAGAGCATCGCGCTTGTCGGACCGTCGGGCGGAGGAAAGACCACGCTCTGCTCACTTATCCCGCGTTTTTACGACGTAAGCTCGGGTGCTATACTCGTTGACGGTGTTGACATAAGAGATATCAGCACAAGCTCACTCCGAGAGCATATCGGAGTGGTCGCGCAGGACGTTTATATGTTCTCGGGAAGCATACGCGAGAATATCGCTTACGGTAAGAGGGGAGCTACCGACGAGGAGATAGAGAGGGCGGCTGTCCTTGCGGGTGCGCACGAGTTTATCACGTCGCTCCCCGAGGGATACAACACCTATGTCGGCGAGAGAGGCGTGAAGCTCTCGGGCGGACAGAAGCAGAGAATATCTATAGCGAGAGTCTTCCTTAAGAATCCGCCGATACTTATTCTTGACGAGGCAACAAGTGCGCTTGACAACGAGAGCGAAAAGCTGGTTCAGCGCTCACTTGAAACACTCGCGAAGGGAAGAACGACCTTTACTATCGCGCACAGACTTACCACGATAAGAAACGCCGACAGGATTCTTGTGCTGACCGAGCAGGGAATCGAGGAGAGCGGAACACACGAGGAGCTTGTGGCAAAGGGCGGAATTTACAGTGAGCTTTACAGTATGTATTCCGAAATGTGAAAAATACTCTTGACAAAAAACAAAAAATATGGTTTAATATTGGGTGGAAAATAAGTAAGTTAAAAAAATGGGAGGAATTTGAAAATGTTAAGGACATATCAGCCTAAAAAGAGACAGAGAAAAAAAGAGCACGGCTTCAGAAAGAGAATGAAGACCGCTGACGGAAGAAACGTTCTCAAGAGAAGACGCGCAAAGGGAAGAAAGAGACTCACCTATTAATGGGGGACTTGATTCAGCGCAGAACAAACACACGAATAAATTAAAAAGAAATAACCGCTTTTGTTATCTGTAAAAGGATAATGAAAGCGGTTTTTCAGTATAATTTCTTATGAATTTCAATTTTTAAGTTTTTTTAAGCCGTGATTTGACTCTCCGAAGTAAAAGATAGAGTGGAGAACCAAATCACGGCTTCTGCATTTGAATCAAGCGTCCCTGCTTTGGCTTTTATTTAACAGATATTTTTCCGCTGACAGCTTCCAGCTCTATGCTGGTGCTTCCGTCACCGAAAACGTATTTGCCGTTCTTTGTTTCGGTGGGATAGGAGATAGCCACCGTGTCGGATAACGCCTCCGCGGATACTGTAAATCCGAGAATATCCTCGGGCAGAATTATATCAACGTTGCCGCTCACCGTTTCGACCGATATTTCCTCGGGAGCGCTCTGAAGCTCAAGGTCTACATTTCCCGATACCATAGAGACGTCAAGCGTACGGCAACCGCCGAGCAGCTCAATATCTCCGCTTACCGCCTCGGCGTCGATATCTCCGAAGAAGCAATTCTTCGCCGTAAGCTCTCCGCTTACGTTTGATACCTCAAGGTCACTTCCCGAGAGGTCGTTGAGCGTGATGTCAGAGCTTATCGAGGTTATCTCCAGCAGCTTTATCAGCTCCGACTCGGGTATCCTTACGGTAAGTGCCTTGTCATTCTGTGAACCGAAGAAAAGGAATCCGCGGCGTCTCTCTTCGGAGAATTTTATTATCAGCTTTCCGCCTTCTACCTTGCTGTGTAGCGCGTATTCCGCGTTTTCATCCTCAATTCCGCTCTCGCTGACATCAATATACTCTCCGTCCCATACCTCAACGGTAACGCTTCCCGCTACCCACGATATATCAAGCGCGTTTACGCCCTCCGCGGGGACTTGGGTGTTGCCTTGAGTGTAAGATGAGTCGTCTGTGTCGGCATAAAACGAATCATCCGCCGAGACTATCGAAACGAAATTGATAGGGAAATCCTCTACGCTTGTTGCTATACTGAACGCGGGAAGAAGTATACACAGGAAAATTGAGCAGAGCGATATTTTGACTATCGAACCCGCTATTTTTTGTGAGGTTATCAAATTGAATATGCCAGATATTATTCCGCTTATAAGTCCCGCTATCGGAAATATGAGCCACGTTATCCACCAACGGTTCGTGGCGAAGCTTACGGCAAAATAAATGATTACTACCGCAACCCAGAGAATAGCGCTGATAATTCTTCCGATAAGCTTATACGGGGAATCGGGCTTTTGGCTATCGCTCTTGCCACAAGTACTCTCCGCCTCCTTGAACTGCGGCTCACATTCGGCACTTATCGGGAAGAGCGAGGAGGTCAGTATCATAATAGCGGTTGCCGCCGCTATCATCGCGAACATAAGAACGATACAGAATGTGGACTCAAATATTATGACGGGGCACACACAGCATATGTAGAGCGCAACTCCCACAGAGCGCAGAATTCCCGCCATATGCTTATTCCGTATAAGCTCGGCGCGTTCCGTTTCACCCAGAGACTGACTTACAAGCACGGGCTTCGTATATGAGGTATATATGAATATCGCCGTTGCCGCCGCCACAAAGACAAAGAGCAGAACCGCGGATATATTCGAGGCGAAGATTATCGCGGGGATAGTGCAGAAGATATAGAGCGCCACCGCTATGGCGTGGAGAATCGGGTGTAGCTTTTTCTTCTTTTCGACCTCATCCTCGCTGTAAAGCGGGATTTTTCCGTCGCCGCTCTCCGAAGGAGCTGTCATAGGATTGTCTTCAGGCGCCTGACGGCTGCCCTCAAGCAGCTCACTCAAGTCTCCTATGCTTGAGATTGAATTGTTATAGGCTTCCTCCTCGCTCATACCGGATGCGACGAAATCGTCGTATCTGTCGTACAGATTTCCAAGAAGCTCTTCCTTAAGCTCGTTATTTCTTTCATTGTTTGCCGCTCCCGCAAAAAGCAGCTCAACATATTGCTTCAGCTTTTCCTTCATTTGTCGGATACCTCCCCAGCTTCGGTGTCAATTAGTGTATTGATTATTTTATTGGCGTGTTTCCACTCGTCTACCATTTTTTTATATATCTCGATTCCGTGTTGCGTAATGGAGTAATATCTCCGCCGCGCGCCGCCGTCGCCGTCTCCCCAGTATGAGGATATGCACCCCGCGGACTCAAGCCGACGGAATGCGGTGTAAAGCGTGGCTTCCTTCAGCTCGTATGTGTTTTCGGTAGCCTCTTTTATGGCGTTGTTTATTTTGTATCCGTAACTGTCTCCGCCGATAAGGTGGGCGAGTATTATCGCGTCTGTGTGACCGCGTATCAGGTCTGCCGCTATTGACATATTTTTCTCCTTTCCGATAAGTTACACATATATTATACGGTGATATACCTCGCCTGTCAAGGTACTAACGGAAATTTTTTGAAAATTTTAGCAGCTTCCGCTGCTTTCGTCAGAAGCTACGATAATCATAATCGGGTGCGTGAAAACATATAATGTTTCGAGGTGATGAAAAATGAAATTCAAAAAAATAACGGCAACAATACTTACTCTTTGCCTTGCTTTATGTAGTTTTCTCGTTACGGTGAGTGCCGAGCCCGAGACACCGCAGAGCGCTGACAAATTCGGGCTTGACTGCCGCTCGGCGATACTTATGGAGGCGGGAACGGGTAAGGTGCTATACGAGATGAACGCCGACGAATCGCTCCCCCCCGCGTCGGTAACCAAGGTAATGACATTGCTTCTTGTAATGGAGGCGATAGAGAACGGAAAAATATCGCTTTCAGATACGGTCACGGCAAGTGCCCACGCCTGTTCTATGGGAGGCTCCCAGATATATCTGAAAGAGGGAGAGCAGATGAGTGTTGAGGAGCTTATCAAAAGCGTGGTCATAGCCTCGGCTAATGACGCGGCTCTCGCTCTCGCCGAATATGTGGCGGGGACAGAGGAGGCTTTCGTTGAGCTGATGAACAAAAGGGCGGAGCAGCTCGGACTTACGGGAACGCATTTTGAGAATACAAACGGACTTGACGATACCGTGCAGAATCACGTGTCGACCGCGAGGGATATCGCCGTTATGTCACGGGAGCTGATAAAGCACAAGAAGATAACCGAATACAGCTCGATATGGATGGACACCATCAGAGACGGTGCGTTCGGGCTCACGAATACCAACCGACTTGTGAGATTTTATAAGGGCGCGACGGGGCTTAAAACAGGCTCAACCGCAAAGGCGAAATTCTGTATCACTGCGACCGCAGAGCGTGAGGGAATGTCGCTCATTTGCGTGATTATGGCGGCGCCGACAAGAGATATCAGAAACGCCGCCGCGACCTCTCTGCTCGACTGGGGCTTTGCCAATTACGCTGTCTACCGAAACGAGGGCAAGGTGCTTGAGCCACTGCGTGTACTTGGCGGAGTGAGTAGCTCCTGCGAGGTGGAGTATCCTGAATTCTCCTGTGTGGTGAATAAAGCCGATATACCGAATATCTTATTTGAGGTTGAGACAGAGGATACACTCGCCGCGCCCGTAAAGCAGGGCGAGAAGGTGGGCAGGGTAGTCTACAGAATAGGGGAGACCGAGCTTGGCACTACCGATATCACTGCCCGTGAGAGTATAGATAAGATAGGCTTTGGCGGACTTCTTCTGCGAATGCTGTCAAAAATGTGTATGCGGTGAGTTTTCGACATACAAAGACAAAAATTTAACATAAAATATAAAATAACTCTTGTAATTTATGGGAATATATAGTATAATGTAATTCTAATTCTATTTTCTATGTTGAGGTGGTAAAAATGGCATTGACGTTGAATGACAAGTATATTAAAGACTTTGTCAATGAAGAGGAATTCAAAGCTATCCAGAGCGAAATTTCGGCGGCACATAAAACGCTGCTTGACGGAAGCGGAGAGGGAAGCGATTTTCTTGGTTGGATAGACCTTCCCAAGAATTACGACAAAGAGGAGTTCGCGAGAATAAAGGTCGCTGCGGAAAAAATAAAGAAGAGCTGCGACGTTTTCGTGGTCATCGGAATAGGCGGCTCTTATCTCGGAGCGCGCGCCGTTATCGAGTTCTTGAAGTCTCCTATGTATAATAATCTGAAAAAGGACACCCCCGATATCTATTTCTCGGGCTGCAATATAAGCGCGGGAGCGCTCTCGGAGCTTCTTGAAATATGCGAGGGCAAGGATGTTTGCATAAATGTTATCTCGAAGTCGGGAACTACCACAGAGCCGGCTGTCGCCTTCAGAGTGTTCAGAGCTATGCTCGAGAAGAAGTACGGTGTCGAGGGCGCAAGAGAGAGAATATTCGTTACCACAGATAAGGCGAGAGGAACGCTCAAGCAGTTCTCCGATGAGGCGGGATACGAAACATTCGTCGTTCCGGACGACGTTGGCGGACGCTTCTCGGTTCTCACCGCGGTAGGACTTCTTCCCATAGCGGTTGCGGGAATCGATATTGACGGACTTATGAAGGGCGCGGCTGACGCGGCAGATGCATATAAGGCTACGGATAAGATAGAGGAGAGCGACTGTATGAAGTACGTTGCTTACAGAAATCTTATGTACCGCGGCGGCAAGAGCTGTGAGATACTTGTAAACTACGAGCCTTACGCGGCTATGCTCAACGAGTGGTGGAAGCAACTTTACGGTGAGAGCGAGGGCAAGGACAAAAAGGGACTATTCCCCGCGTCTGTCATCTTCTCAACAGACCTTCACTCGCTCGGACAGTTCGTTCAGGACGGCTCGAGAAACCTCTTTGAGACTGTAGTGTCTGTCAAGGCGTGTGACAAGAGCTTCCCCATACCCTTTGACGAGGCTAATGTTGACGGACTCAACTTCCTTGCGGGTGTTGAGCTTGACGAGGTAAACAAGACCGCTATGAGAGGAACTATCCTTGCTCATATAGACGGCGGAACGCCTAATATGCTTATCGAGATAGACGACAGAAGCGCATATTCTGTCGGACAGCTGCTTTACTTCTTCGAGTTTGCTTGTGGAGTATCGGGATACGTTCTCGGTGTAAATCCCTTTAATCAGCCCGGCGTTGAGGCATACAAGAAGAATATGTTCGCGCTTCTCGGAAAGCCAGGATACGAGTCGCAGAAGGCAGAGCTTGAGGCAAGACTTAAATAAATTTTAAATAATTTAAAAAATCTTAAATTTACTCTTGAAATATTTACCTGTGTGTTGTATAATATAAGTGGACATATAAAAATGTTCAATAATATACTGGAGGTCCGGAATGTTAAAGTTAATTGTCGGAGTAAAAGGAACAGGTAAAACCAAGTCTCTTATCAGTCTTGTAAACGAGGCTGTTGAAAAATCTCACGGAGATGTTGTCTGCATAGAAAAGGGAGTTAAGCTGCGTTTTGATATCAAATATCGCGCAAGACTTATAGATGTGAACGAATATTTTGTTGATGACGCCCAGTCGCTTTACGGCTTTGTTGCGGGAATTCTCGCAAGTAATCACGATGTCACGGATTTGTTTATAGATTCTTCTTTGAAGATATGCAATAACGATTATGCCGCATTCGATAAGTTTGTGGAGGAGATCGCAACGATTTCCGAGAAGATTGGTATAAACGTAGTTATGACTGCGTCTATGCCCACAGAGGATACATCCGATATTGTTAAGAAATATCTTTGAGTAAAATAAGACTCAAACGGGCGGTTTCACGCAGTTGAAGCTGCCCGTTGTTTTAATTTTGAATTTTTGAAGGGAGGGAGAGTATGGTACTTATCATTGCGGAGAAGCCGAGTCTTGGCAGAAATATCGCGGCGGGTATCGGAAATATGACGCGCCGAGACGGATATCTTGAGGGCTGCGGATACATCATATCATGGGCGTTCGGACATCTGTTTTCACTTGCCGATATAGAGGCGTACAGTCCGACTGTCACGGAGAATTCTCGGTGGACTATGGATAATCTGCCCTGCTTTCCCGAGAAATTCAAGTTTGAGTTAAGAAAGGATAGCTCCAAGAAGACGGTCGACAGCGGAGTGGAGAAGCAATTCCGCATACTCGAGGCGCTCTGTAACCGAGAGGATGTTGATACGATAGTCAACGCGGGGGACGCGGACCGAGAGGGAGAGATAATCGTCAGGCTTTGCATTGCGAACGCGCTTCATACGCCGAAGACCGTGAAGCGTCTCTGGCTTCCCGACCAGACACCGCAGACGGTTGCGGCGGCGCTCCTTGATATGAAGGACGATGAGGAGTACGACAATCTCGCCAACGAGGGCTTTGCGCGTACATATATCGACTGGCTTTACGGAGTGAATCTCACGAGATACGCCACACTTAAAACGGGAGCTTTTCTCCGAGTGGGCAGAGTTATCGTGCCTATCGTGAAGGCTATATACGACAGAGATATGGCGATAAAGAATTTCGTTCCCGAGAAATACTATTCTATAAGCAGTGCCGAGGAGACAAACGGCTGCAAGGTCGAGCTTAATTCAAAGCTCCGCTTTGCGGCAAATGAATACGCCAAGGCGCAAGAGACCTGCGCGAGATATAACGCGAGTGAAGCATACGTCAGCGATGTAAAGAGCAAGAAGGACACTATATCCCCGGGCAAGCTGTATTCTCTCTCAAAGCTTCAGAATGTGCTCGGTAAGAAATATAAAATGTCTATGGCGGAGAGCCTTGAGATAATTCAGAAGCTTTATGAGGAGGGATATCTTACATATCCCCGAACCAACTCGGAGTATCTCGCCACCGCCGAAAAAGATAAGATAAAGAAGATAATCGGAATATGCGCGGGACTCGGATATCCCGTGGTGTTCAAGGATAAAAAGACTATATTTGACGATTCCAAGATAGAGTCGCACTCGGCTATCACGCCGACCTACAAGATACCCGACAAGAACAGACTAACCGAGAAGCAGATGCAGGTATATTCGACGGTAATACGCCGATTTGTGGCGGTTTTCTGCTCGGAGGATTGCGTGGCAAAGCGCGTTGAGATGACGGTCAGGGTAGGGGAGCTTGAGGACTTTACCCTCAAGGGGCTCACCATTCTCGAGAAGGGCTGGACAAAGTTTGACGACAGTACTCAAAAGGACAAGGTTCTTCCGCCGCTCTCAAAGGGAGATAAGGTCAATATCGCGTTTGCCCCTGTTGAGAAGGAGACAACTCCACCGAAGCACTATACGATAGAGACGCTCAACAATTATCTGAAAAATCCTTTCAGAGATGAAAAGGCGGCAATTGATGACAGCGTGGGAGCCGACGACGCGGCGGAATACAGAGCTATGTTTGAGGGCGTTGAGCTTGGAACAGAGGCGACGAGAACGGGAATTATCGATAACGCTCGAAGGAGCGAGTATATAAATCTGAAAAAAGACGTCTATACTATTCTTCCCGCGGGAATATTCCTTATAGAATCCCTTGAGCGTATGAATATTGTGATGGATAAATTCAAGACGAGCGATATGGGTAAGGCGCTAAAGCGGGTATTCAGAGGCGAGTCGGAGGTGTCTGACGCGGTAGACCTCGCAAAGGTGGAAATCGCGAGATGCTTTGAGCGGCGTGAGCTGCCGCCCGAGGAGGATACCGACACGGGATTTTTCGGAGATATAATCGGAAAATGTCCGCTTTGCGGCGCCGACGTGACGAGAGGAAGATACGGATACGGCTGTTCGGCGTACAAGTCTGGTTGTAAATTTTCTATCGGGGCGTATATTTGCGGACGGGCAGTATCGGTGTCTAACGCGAAGCTCCTGCTCACACAGGGTGAGACGGTCAAGATAAAAGGATTTATCTCCAAAAAGGGAACACAGTTTGACGCGGTATTGCGTCTGGTTGACGGAAAGTGTCAGTTTGATTTTCAAAATTAATAAAGCCGTAATTACGGCGGAACGGAGAAAAAATGAAGATTTTAAGAAATAGGGAGTCAATGAAAACATCTGTGAAGTGCATATGGGCGTCGCTTATCACGCTCGTTGTGGCGGCTATAGGATTTTATGTTACCCTACCCGCAATAAACCCGTATTCCGAGACGGCGTGGACTATGCTGCTTTTCCTCATATTGATATGGGGCGGCGTGTATCTTGTTTTGTCTGCGGCGGGAGTAGCGTCAAAGAAAAACGGCGTCAAGGGATTTTTTGAACAGTCGGGCGTAAAATGGATAGCGATAGCCGCGGCGATACCGATAGCCGTGCTCATAGTCGGCTCACTTATCTCCTCGACCTTTTTTAACGCCGAGAAGTATTCCAATATAATCGAGGTTCCCGAGGCGGTCTTTGAGGAGGATATGCCCGAGACCGACACGGTCACGAATATCGCGCTTATGGATAGCGAATCGGCTACTATAATCGGAAACAGAACGCTTGGAGCGCTCTCCGATGTCGTGTCGCAGTTTGAGGCGGGATACAGCTATTCGCAGATAAATTACGGTGGCGTTCCCGCAAAGGTCACGAATCTTGAATATGTTGACTTTTTCAAGTGGATGAATAACAGAGAGTCGGGAATTCCCGGATATATCAAGGTGGACCCTGTTAACTCCTCCGCAGAATATGTTAAATTCGAGAAGCCTATGAAATACGTTGAAAGCGCGTATTTCGGAGACGACCTGCAGAGAAAGTTGAGATTTTCATATCCCACGAAGATTTTTGATGAGATAACCTTTGAGATAGACGAGGAGGGAAATCCCTATTATATCGTTTCCTGTCTCGCCCCGAAGATAGGTCTTTTCGGCGCTATGGACGTAAACGAGGTCATTATCTTCAACCCTGTGGATGGAACGGGTGAGCTTTACGCTATCGACCAAACGCCCTCTTGGGTGGACAATGTATTCACGGGCACTCTCGCGTCGCAGAAATACGACTGGTACGGAATGCTTAAGAACGGATTCTGGAACAGTGTTATAGGAAATAAGGACTGTAAGGTTACGACAGATGACTTCGGATATATCGTGCTTGGCGATGACGTGTGGTATTTTACGGGCGTCACCTCTGTAAGCTCGGACGAGAGTAATATCGGATTTATCATAAGCAACGCGAGAACGGGTGAATACAAATTCTATCCCGTTATCGGCGCCGAGGAGTATTCGGCTATGGAGGCAGCGCAGGGAGAGGTTCAGGAAAAAGGTTATGTGGCGTCCTTCCCGTCGCTCATTAACGTTTCGGGCGAGGCGACCTACATTATGGTGCTTAAGGACAGCGGTGGAATAGTCAAGCTTTGCGCACTTGTAAATGTTGAGAATTACAGTATCGTGGCAACAGGCGCGAACCAGACAGAGGCAAAGGAGGCTTATGTGAAGCTTCTGGTCGAGAACGGCATCATCACCGAGGAGGAGACTCCCGAGCCCGAGAAGCCGAGCACCAAGAGCGCCGACATCAAGGTGGCTGATATCAGGACTATGGTCGTTGACGGAAGCTCTGTTGTATATATTACCGATGAGAGCGGAACGCTTTACAAGCAGAGTATAGCGGCAGATGAAAGCGTTATACTCATAGGTGTTGGCGACAGTATCACGGTTGAGTACGCGGATACCGATATCGACAAGATAAAGCAGATGGTATCGTGGAAGGTGAAAACAGAAAACAAATAAAAACAAACCGTGGCTTTGAGATATCTCAAAGCCACGGGCTTTTATATTTTGAATGATTCTTTCGGATTTGCCGTCGGCATATCCGCGAATCCGAAACGCCCACCGCTGTTCAGGGCGGCTTCTATTCGGAGCAGACGGTTGTATTTTGCCACTCGTTCGCTTCGGCAGGGAGCGCCCGACTTTATAAAGGGAGCGCCTGTAGCTACGGCGATATCGGCAATGGTGGTGTCCTCGGTCTCTCCGCTTCTGTGAGACATAATGAATCTGTATCCCGCTTCCTTGGCGGTGTGGATTACCTCAAGCGTCTCACTCAAGCTTCCTATCTGATTTGGCTTGATGAGAATGGCGTTGGCGGCACCCGCGGCGATTCCTTGCTTGAGACGCTTGGTGTTAGTTACGAAGAAATCGTCACCCACAAGCATTATCTTGTCTCCAAGACGCGCCGTGAGAGCACTCCAACCGTCGAAGTCACGCTGGTCGAGCGCATCCTCTATCGACATTATCGGATATTTGGACACGAGTGAGGACCAGTAATCTATAAGCTCCTCGCGGCTGTATTTCTTTCCTCGCTTTGGCATTGCGTAAACTCCGTCCTCGGCGTACCATTCCGATGCGGCGGCATCAAGCGCTATCATAACGCTTGTAGTATCATAGCCCGCGGCTTCTATCGCGTTTATGATAA
>JAFTHJ010000057.1 GCA_017457465.1 Clostridia bacterium
AGTCGCGGATATACATTTCGACTACAAGGTCGCGCTCAGATGCGCAGAGGTCGGAGTTGATAAGATAAGAATAAATCCCGGTAATATAGGAGATGACGACAGAGTAAAGGCGGTCTGCCGTGCTTGTTCCGCCGCGGGAATACCGATAAGAATAGGCGTTAACGGCGGCTCACTTGAGAAGAGTATACTCGCCAAATACGGCGCTCCGACTCCCGAGGCGCTCTGCGAGAGCGCGATGTATCATATCTCCTTGCTCGAAAAGTTTGATTTTAATGACATAGTCGTTTCTATGAAGGCGTCAAATCCCTATAATATGATACAGGCTAACAGACTCCTTGCCCAGCGTTGCCAATATCCGCTGCACCTCGGTGTTACCGAGGCGGGAAGCCGAGAGATAGGTGCGCTCAAGAGCGCGGTCGGAATAGGCTCGTTGCTCTGTGATGGTATTGGAGACACGATAAGAGTTTCGCTTACAGACAAGCCCGAATACGAGGCAGACGCGGCTAAAAACATTCTTCGGGCAGTTGGAGTTGAGGGACAGTGCGGAATGGATATAGTGAGCTGTCCTACCTGCGGAAGAACGAAGATAGACCTTATTTCACTTGTCAGAGAGTTTGAGGACGCCGCAAAACGAGAGGGACTTATGTCTGTACCGATAAAGGTCGCGCTTATGGGCTGCGTTGTGAACGGACCGGGTGAAGCGAGAGAGGCAGATATCGGAATCGCGGGCGGTAAGGGCGAAGCGGTTCTTATCAAGCGCGGCGAGATAGTCGGCAAGATATCCGAGGACGATATTGTAGGTCAGCTTATAGAGGAGATAAAGAAGCTGAAAAAATAAGAGACTAAAGAAAGAGAGGGTGCTTTGTGGCAGGTAAGAGTCTTGGGGAATTGCTTTCAAAATACATTCCCCCCGAAGAATATCTGGAAATACTGACAACGGCAACTACTGTCGAGAGCAAGGTCAATAAGCAAGAACGACTGCTTGAGGTCAGAGCAAGTTTCCCGAAAATAATAAATAAATCAACACTTTACGATATAGAAAAGCAGGTCGCGGAAGCATATGCTCTCAAGTATTTTAAAATACTTCCGACCTATGAGCCGTCGCTCTTTACATATGAATATGTTCCGCAGATACTTGTTGAGGCGGAGAATGTCGGAACTGTCGCGAAGGGCTTTTTCTCGGAGTATACATATGAGCTTCGTGAGGACAAGCTTACCGTAAAAATTCCGTTTCCCGAGGATGGCATCGCTCTGCTTGAGGACGCTAAAACTCCCGCAGTTATCGAGAATATAATCGCGAGTGAATTCGGAATAAGGATATCTGTTTCGATAGAATATTCGGGAAATCTCAATTCCGAAAGCTCGGAGTCAACAAGACGTCGTCTTGAGGAAATTGACAGACAGCTCTCGGTTGCAGAAAAAAATTATGAGGCGCATCTGAAATCCACCTCTTACCAGAGTAAGCAGGAGGTAAATAAGGAGGACGATACTCCGAAGCTTCCCAGAATAGCGTCGGTATATAATTACGATTTGAGAGAATCGGCGGTCGAGAACGGAAAGATAAAGATAGGACCTTATACCTTTAATGTTAACGAGCCGAGCTTTGTTGTAGGTAACGAGTTTGAGGTTCGTCCCATTCCGATAGCTACTATCAATAAGCCCGTTAAGAATATTGTCTTCGTTGGAGATGTTTTTTCCTTTTCCTCCGAGCCGAACAGAGCGGGGGATAAGTTTAATGTTTCAATAGGAATTTTTGACGGAAATTCCTAGATATACGCAAAACGATATTCGCTTACCCCCGAGGAAGCCAAAGAGGCAAAGAGCGCTGTTGCCCTTGGAAGCACTGTTGCGATACACGGCTATACCAAGAACGAGAGAAATGACGACGAGCTTTATTTGAGCTATACCGACATTGCAGTCGTTTCCAAGGAAAAACGCAAGGATAACGCCCCCGTGAAGCGAGTTGAGCTTCATTTGCATACAAATATGTCAAATATGGATGCGGTAATTCCTCCCGATGTTGCGGTAAAGACCGCGCAGAAATGGGGACATCCAGCCGTGGCAATAACCGACCACGCAAATGTTCAGGGATTCCCCGAGGCGATGATTGCCGCAGAGAAGTGCGGGATGAAGGTCATATACGGACTTGAGGCGTATTTCGTTAACGATACCGCTTCAGCTCTCAAGGGAGATTACGCGGGTGGCTTTTCCGATGAATTTATAGTTTTTGATATCGAGACTACGGGACTCTCTCCCGTAAACTGTAAGATAATAGAAATAGGCGCGGTCAGAATAAAGAACGGCGAGGTTCTTGAGCG
Organism: Clostridia bacterium; assembly: GCA_017457465.1. Taxonomy (GTDB): domain Bacteria; phylum Bacillota; class Clostridia; order Oscillospirales; family CAG-272; genus HGM12713. The sequence continues at coordinate 2,319 of JAFTHJ010000057.1, forward strand.
CTATAATACATTCGTAAATCCCGAGTGCCCAATCCCCGAGGAGATAGTGGCGCTTACCTCTATCACCGATGATATGGTGGCGGACGCGAGAACGATAGATACGGTTCTGCCCGAGTTTCTCGAGTTTGTCGGCGGTAGACTTCTTATAGCCCATAACGCCGATTTCGATACGGGATTTATCAGAGCCGCGGCAAAGTCGCTGGATATTCCTTTCGACGTGCCGTATCTTGATACAGTCGCGCTTTCAAGATATCTCAATACAGAGCTTAAATCTCATAAGCTCGACGGACTCGCGAAGCATTACGGACTCGGAGACTTCAATCATCACAGAGCCTGTGACGACGCCGAGATGCTGTCGTATATATTCTTTAAGATGACCAAGCAGCTTGAGGAGCTTGACGTCAAGAACTTCAATGAACTTGCCGCCGAGATGAGCGCAAAGACGAATCCGCTTATGCTCAAACCCTATCACCAGATAATTCTTGTGAAAAATAAGGCGGGACTTAAAAATCTCTATAAGCTTATCTCGTACAGCTACCTCAATTATTTCAGAAAAGTGCCGAGAATACCCAAGACCGAGCTTGAAAAGCACAGAGAGGGACTTATTATCGGCTCCGCCTGTGAGGCGGGAGAGCTTTTTAGCGCGATACTTGAGGGTAAGCCCGAATCCGAAATTGAGAATATCGTCAATTTCTACGATTATCTTGAAATACAGCCGCTATCCAATAACCGATTCCTTGTTGCCGAGCATAAGGTAGCCGACGACGAGGGGCTTATGGCGCTCAACAGACGTATCGTTGAGCTGGGAGAGAGGTATAATAAGCCTGTTGTCGCAACCTGTGATGCCCACTTCCTTAACGATGAGGACGAGCTTTACAGAAAGATAATCGTCAGCACGAAGTTCAAGGATGCCGAAAGGGATACCCACCTGTATTTCCGCACCACGGAGGAGATGCTTGAGGAGTTTTCCTATCTCGGTGAGGAAAAAGCGTACGAGGTCGTTGTAACCAACCCGAATAAGATAAACGATATGATAGAGAAAGTCCGTCCTATCCCAGAGGGCTCATTTACCCCTAATATGGAGGGCGCGGAGGATGAGCTTCAGGAGAAGTGCTGGACACGCGCTAAATCAATGTACGGCGACCCGCTTCCCGATATAGTCAAGAACAGACTTGATAAGGAGCTTACCTCGATTATAAAGAACGGCTTTGCCGTGCTTTATATGATAGCGCAGAGACTTGTGTGCTACAGCGAGAGCCAAGGATATCTGGTCGGCTCAAGAGGCTCGGTCGGCTCGTCGTTCGTCGCGACTATGGCGGGTATTTCCGAGGTAAATCCTCTGCCGCCACACTATTACTGTCCCGAATGTAAGTACAGTGAGTTTATTACCGACGGAAGCGTCGGCTCGGGATTTGACCTTGAGGATAAGCTCTGTCCGAAGTGCGGAGCCAAGCTCAACGCCGACGGACACGATATCCCCTTTGAGACCTTCCTCGGCTTCCACGGAGATAAGTCGCCCGATATAGACCTTAACTTTTCGGGTGACGTTCAGGGACGTGTGCATAAGTACACAGAGGAGCTTTTCGGAGCGGAGAACGTCTTCCGTGCGGGAACGCTCGGAACACTTGCCGATAAGACGGCATTCGGCTTTGTTGCTAAATATTTTGAGTCAAAGGGTGTCAGCATCGGTAGAGCGGAGACCGACAGAATCATTCAGAACTGCGTTGGAGTAAAACGAACGACAGGACAGCACCCGGGTGGAATCATAGTTGTTCCGAGAGAATACGAGGTATATGATTTTACCCCCGTTCAGCACCCCGCAGACGACCCACGCTCGGATATAGTGACAACGCACTTCGCGTTCTCATATCTGCACGATACCATACTCAAGCTTGACGAGCTTGGACACGATATTCCGACCAAATATAAATGGCTCGAGAAGTTCTCGGATACAAGCGTTATGGACGTTAAGATGAACGATAAGTCTATATACGAGCTGTTTCTCTCAACAAAATCGCTCGGAGTTACCCCCGAGGATATCGACTCGAAGATAGGCACGTTCGGTCTGCCCGAGTTCGGTACGCGCTTCCTCCAGCAGGTTCGTGTTGAGGCGAAGCCGAAGAACTTTGCCGACCTGCTTCAGATATCGGGACTTACCCACGGTACC
>JAFTHJ010000058.1 GCA_017457465.1 Clostridia bacterium
GATATACTTTGTCTCACCGTCGGGATATTCAACACCGAGAATGAGCATGTGTTCTGCCATCCAGCCCTCTTTGCGTCCGATATAGGAAGCTATACGGAGAGCGAAGCACTTCTTACCGAGAAGAACATTTCCGCCGTAGCCCGAGTTGACAGACCAGATGGTGTTGTCCTCAGGGAAATGGCAGATGTAACGGTTTTCCTCGTCGATATCAGCTCTTGCGTGAAGGCCCTTGATGAAGTCGCCGCTCTCACCGAGAGCCTCGAGAACATCGGTTCCAACGCGAGTCATTATAAGCATATTAAGAACGACATAGATAGAGTCTGTAAGCTCAATTCCGTACTTTGCGAAGGGCGAGCCAACGATACTCATAGAATAAGGAATAACATACATTGTTCTTCCCTTCATTGAGCCGCGGTAAAGCTTTCCAAGCTTCTCATAGCACTCCTTGGGGTCCATCCAGTTGTTGATGTTTCCTGCATCCTCTTTCTTGGAAGTGCAAATAAATGTTCTGCCTTCAACACGAGCAACATCGTTTACTGCGGTTCTGTGAAGATAGCAGTTAGGAAGAAGCTCCTCGTTGAGCTTGATCATTTCGCCTGTCGAGCACGCTTCAGCTCTTAAAGCCTCTGCCTGTTCCTCGGAACCGTCTATCCAGACGATCTTATCAGGCTGTGTCATAGCCTTCATCTCGTCGATCCAGCTAAGAACAAACTTGTTTTTTGTCATGACTTTTCTCCTCTTTATGTTCATTTTTTAATTATTTGGGACAAATCCAAAGCTAACGACATTTCAATCGTTACCCATTTTATATTTTAACATCAAATTCCTTTTTTTGCAAGAGGAATTTCATAATGGTTACACTTTGTTAACAATTAAACAAGCTTTATCGTTGCTATAAAAGCAAAGGCTATAAAAGAGTTAATTCCCTTTTATCGCCCTTGGCTTTAAGCTCTGCCGTAAAGATTATTAAGATGGCGCAGCCTTGCTCTGTCTATCGAATTTATCTGCTCGTATGTAAAGCGTATCCGCCAATTTCCGTCTGCCTCTCCGGGGATGTTCATTCGGGTATCTCTGCCGTAGCCAAGTATATCCTGAATCGGTATTATTACTGTCGCCGCATGACTCGCAAGTATTGTTTTAACGATATGTCGGCAAGCCTCATCCCAGTCATTGCCGTTATATCCGCAATAATCGAAAACTCGTTTACGGGTATTCTCATCAAGCTCCCAGATATAACCGAGAAGCGTGTTGTTGTCGTGCGTCCCCGTGTAAGCCACGCAATTATCGGTGTAATTATGCGGAAGATGCGGCGAGTTATTATCTCCCAGAAATCCGAATTGGAATACTTTCATACCCGGAAATCCGCTATAGCGCACAAGCTCCTCTACCTCGGGAGTTATATCTCCGAGGTCCTCTGCGATAACGAGAGAATCGCCTACAACCTTGCGAATCTCTCCGATAAAGCGTTTGCCTCCGCTCTTAACCCACTTACCTTCCCTTGCGCTCGATGCGTCAGCGGGAACACTCCAGAAGGATTCAAAGCCACGGAAATGGTCAATTCTCACCCCATCGAACATATCGAGATTATGCCTCATTCTTTCACACCACCAGGCATATCCGTCCTCACGCATTTTTTTCCAATTATAAAGCGGATTTCCCCAAAGCTGACCGTCTTCACAGAAATAATCGGGAGGAACACCCGCCACGCTCTTCGGTCTGCCTCGGCTATCCATGTCGAACAGCGCCTTGTCAGCAAAGACATCCGCACTGTCTGGCGAAACATATATCGGTATATCTCCGATTATAGCTATTCCTTTTTTGTTTGCGTATTCCCTGACTTTTTTCCATTGAGAGAAGAACTCATACTGGATGAATTTCCACATAAATAAGGTACCCGCATCATAAGTATCAGTTGTAAAATCACAGCATTCTTTACCGCCGTTGGACTCCTTAAGTGCCATAAACACACAAAAATCCGAGAGTCTTTTTTTATTCTTAATGAAACTTTCAATATCAGCTCTGTGCGCCTCACTCACACGCTGCGAGGCTTTTCTCAATATCGGAAGACGGGTATCCTCAAGAAAATCGTACTCACAAACGTATGGTGTATTCTGACGTAGAGAGTCCAATTCCTCCGCCGTCACCAGCCCTTTATCGCAAAGCTGCTCCAAATCCACAAAGTAGGGATTCCCCGCAAACGCCGAATAGGATTTATACGGCGAATTGCATTCATCGGTAACCCCGAACGGCAAGACCTGCCAATAAGAAAATCCGCAATCCGACAAGAAATCTATAAACTGCTCGGCACTTCTGCCGAATCCGCCAATTGAATAATCACCCCAAAGCATAGTTATATGCATAAGGATTCCACTTTTTCGTTTCATATTAACTCCGTAAAAATTATTTCGCCTCGAACCAATTCGAGCCTATATGTGCCTCAACATCAAGCGGCACCTTGAGCTTCACAGCTCCCTCCATCTCACTGACAAGTATCTTCATTGCTTCATCCGCGCAATTCTTATGCGCCTCAAGCAACAGCTCATCGTGAACCTGAAGAATAAGCTTCGCGTCTATTCCCGACTCCAATAACCGTTTGCTTGTGTTTATCATAGCTATCTTTATAATATCAGCCGCGGTTCCCTGAATAGGGCTGTTCATAGCCACACGCTCTCCGAAATGCTGAAGATTTTTATTTGACGCGTTTATCTCGGGAATATATCTGCGTCTGCCAAACAGAGTTGAAACATATCCGTCAAGCTTTGCCTGTTTCTTGATATCCTCAAGATACCGATTTACCTTTGGGAAGCCGTCGAGATACGACTCTATATATTGCTTTGCCTGTACACGGGAAATGCCGAGGTCCTCGGAAAGCGAATATTCACCGATACCGTAAACTATTCCAAAGTTTACCGCCTTTGCCCGTTTGCGAAGCTCGGGTGTCACGCTCTCGGTAGGAACTCCAAAAACTCTCGCGGCAGTTGAGGTGTGAATATCCTCACCCGAAACAAACGCCGATATCATAGTTTCGTCCTCGGATATATCGGCAAGTAGACGAAGCTCTATTTGAGAATAGTCCGCGTCCACGATAACGTAATCCTCATTCTTTGGGATAAAATATTTTCTGAATCGTCTGCCAAGCTCTGTACGAACGGGAATATTCTGCAAATTCGGTTCTGCCGAGGAAAGTCTGCCCGTAGCCGTTCCCGTCTGATTCAGAACGGTATGAATCCTGCCGTTTTCATCGGCAAGATTTATCAAGGCATCGGTATAAGTGGAAATAAGCTTGGTTATCTGTCTGTAATCAAGGATATCATCGATAATATCGTGCTTACCCTTGAGCTTGTTCAAAACCTCCGCGTCGGTCGAATATCCCGTCTTGTTTTTCTTCAGTGCGGGAAGTCCGAGCTTATTGAAAAGAACATCTCCAAGCTGCTTATGAGAATCTATATTGAATTCCTCACCCGCCGAGCAGTATATTCTTTCCTTGAGCAGCTCCACAACCTCCGAAAGCTCATCGCGATACTGCGCTATCCCCGCAGTGTCTATCTTGACACCGACCGTCTCCATATCAGCCAAAACAGAGGAAAGAGGCATTTCTATGTCAAACAAAAGATGCTCGGTTCCCTCATCCTTTATTTTGGGGAGCATAGTTTCATAAAGCGAATAAATAGCAACCGCGGGATTAATATTCTCGGTAAGAGAGGTTCCCTCGTATTCAAGATATATCTCGGCGAGACCATAGCTTATGCGATTTGAGTTGAGCACATAGGCTGAAAGCATAACGTCAAAATAGCAGGAGCTATATTCTATCCCTCTCGACAAAAGAAGCTTATATAA
>JAFTHJ010000059.1 GCA_017457465.1 Clostridia bacterium
CTTTTCCATAAAGAGAAGCATTACCAGAGCGAATGCTATGTAGAGAGCTATCGGGAGCGTAAGTGAGGTCTTTGCGATACTTTCCGTGAGATATGCCGAGGAGAAAGAGTAGTCGGTGAATATCTTTCCTATGATTGATATAGCGTCTCTCGGTGTGTCCGCTCGGAAGAATATCCAAGCGAAGGTGACGAGCGCGAAATTGCCCACGCGTCGCAGATAGGTGACGAGCTTTCCGTCGGGAGACTGTCCCAGCTTCGCCCAGAATTTGTTTCTCGGGGTAAGCGTGAACTTGCCTATTACCTGAAAGGCGGCGTGGAGAAGTCCCCATATAATGAAGTTATAACTTGCGCCGTGCCACAGACCGCTTATGAAGAATACCGTAAATATGTTGAATATCCAACGCCCCTGCTTGACTCTGCTTCCTCCGAGAGGGAAGTATATGTAGTCGCGAAGCCAACCCGAAAGTGAGCGATGCCAACGGTTCCAGAATTCCTTTATCGAGGTTGCGACGTACGGCGTGTGGAAATTTTCGCTGAGCTGAACGCCAAAGAGTTTTGCGCATCCAACGGCGATATCGCTGTAGCCCGAGAAGTCACAGTATATCTGAACCGCGAATAAAAGCGTTGCGATAAGCGCGGAGAGTCCGTTTGCCTCGGCAACGTTCTCATAGGTCGCGTTCACTATAACGCCAATTGCATCCGCCACAGCTATTTTTTTGAAAAATCCGACGAGCATAAAGCGGAAAGCGCCGACGTAGTCAAGCTTTCGGATGTCCTTTTCGGCACGAAGCTGGGGAAGAAGGTCACCCGGTCGCTCTATCGGTCCCGCCACAAGCTGTGGGAAGAATGTGACGAAAAGCGCGAAATAACCGAAATGTCGCTCTGCTTTCACTGTTCCACGGTAGATATCTATTACATAAGATGCCGTCTGGAATGTGTAGAAGGATATACCAACGGGGAGCATAATGCTGAAATATCCCGCGGGGCCCCTGCCTCCAAAGACAGTTATTATGTCGAATACCGTGTTGTAAAGAAAATTGAAATATTTAAAGAATAGCAGTACACCTAAACACGCGGTAAGCGTGACGGCTACTATAAGCTTTTTGGCTTTTGCATTCTCCTTGTGCTTCTCAAACATAACTCCGCAGACGTAGGATACGAGAGTGGTAAAGAGAATGAGAAATACGAGCTTCGGATTCCAGTACATATAGAAATAATATGACGCCGCAAGGGCGGGAATCCACCTGTATCTGTTCGGAATTATCCAGAACAGAGCAAAGGTTATGGGAAGAAAAACAAGGAATTCAAGCGAGTTAAATAGCATGAAGCGCTCCTTTAAGTATATTTTACCGAAAAATGTGCAAAATCGACAACTTACTCACCATTATATCATTTGCTCTCAAAAAAGTCAATAGGAGACGGCTCACTTATGCGTGAGCCGTCTCCTGTTTTTTTGTTATTTACTTAACGAAATGCCAAACCTGCATTTCAGCCTCGCCTCTGTTGGCGAAAGCGTAATAAGGAATGAGCATAGCCTCTGTTTCGACAAGCTCCTCTTTTCTTGTATAATAAAGAGGCGCGTTCTCGTCGTGCTTTCTTCTGTAAGCCTTGACGGTAAGAGAGGGAACACCAAGCTCGTCGTGCATACCGTATTTGAATTCAGCATCGGATGCAAGTCTGATATCTCTGATACCCGTGCCGTTGTCAACACTTTCCATACAGTAGAGAACAGGACCGCGCATAACCGCGAATCTTCCGCAGGTGAATATCGACTCACTTCTCGCCTCGATAAACTTGGGTGTCATATCGAAATCAAGCTTTACGCTCTCTCCGTCCTTGATATCAAAATAAGCATAGCCCTTTACGGTCTCGCCTGTATAATTTTCAACCCAAGCGGGGATTCTTACGGCAAGTCTTATATCAGCGCCGCTTACCTTTATCTCTATTTTACCGTCCTCGGGGTAATTGGTTATCTGCTCAACGGTTATTGCCTTGCCTCCAATCTCTGTCTCGGTCCTACTTGCCATAAACTGATGAACGTAAAGCATCGTGTCGTCGTTTGTGTAGAGCATATTCGCGATAGAGGGGATAAATCTGACGATGTTTGGGGGACAGCAGGAGCAGTCAAACACCTCGGAGCGGAGAGCCTTTGGCCAACGGGTAACAACCCTTCCTGCGCTCACGTCACGCTTCGGGAGATAGGGAAGTATCTCAAGCGGATTTTCATAGTAGAAGGATTTTCCGTCGAGTGAGGTCGAAGACATAAATCCGTTATAGATAACTCTCTCAACAACATCAGCATACTTGGAATTTGCCTCCAGACGAAGCATTCTGTTTGCGAAGAGGGCAAGTCCGAGAGCGGCACAGGTCTCGGTGTAAGCGAGAAGACTGGGTAGGTCGTAGTCAACCGTGAAAGCCTCTCCCGCGGCAGATGAGCCTATTCCGCCCGTGATATACATTCTCTTTGAAACAATGTTGTCAAAAAGAGTTTCACAAGCGACCTTCAGAGATTCGTCGCCGTTGTGGTAAGCGAGGTCAGCCATAGCGCAGTAGAGATATACCGCTCTTACCGCGTGTCCCTCTGCCGTTTTCTGCTCTCTTACGGGAAGATGAGTCTGGAAGTTTGCGGGAACTCTGTTCGGTATAGCGTCGTTTTCGGCGGTTCCTCTCATATCAACAAAGAAGCTTGAAAGGTCAAGATATTTCTTCTCGCCCGTAAGCTCGTAAAGACGAACGAGAGCGAGTTCAATTTCCTCGTGACCGGGGGTGGTGAAGGGAGTGTCTCTGTTTGTCTTGAAGCGCTTATCAACGAGGTCAACATATTTGCACATCATATCGAGGAACTTTTTCTTTCCTGTAGCTACGTAATAAGCGATAGCGCCCTCAAGCAGGTGCCCCAGACA
>JAFTHJ010000060.1 GCA_017457465.1 Clostridia bacterium
CAGACAGTAAAGCTCGTGTCTGTCTCTGTTGGTGAATATATTTTCGGGCTCTATGGTTATGTAATAGGAGTTGAAATATCCGTTCTCGTATTGATTTTTCTCGATATTGTCGACTACCTCATCGATGATAGCCTCAAGCTCGGCATCTCTCTCGCTCATAAGCATATAGGCAACGCCCTCTATCCATTTAGCAACATCGGAATCCCAGTAGAAGTGAGGCTTGTTTGGCATACCCTCTTTCCAATCACACCTGAAAGCGTCAAAGCGTCCGGTCTCCTTGAATCTGTTATAAACAGCCTTTACAGTGCTGTTGCGCACCATATCCTGCTTCTGTTTCCAAAATCCGCCATTTATAACTGTTTTTGAAAAGTCAATTCTCTCCATATAATATCCCCCAATAAAAAATTAAAAATTTTCTTATAGTTATTGACATCTGCCTTTGTGTATGCTACAATTATAGCAGATAAAAGTCTCACCTTCAACCCGATAATCTGTATGAAAGGGGCGAAAATCCGACTATGTATGATAATCTGAAATATATCCACGGCGGAAAATTTATTTCCAGGGGAGAATGGAAGCACCAGTCAAGAAAGATAGATACGACAGAAATCATAATGGTGACCAAAGGCGTAGTGCATATGGCGATTGGCGGAAGAAAATATACCGCTCATCCGGGGGATATCCTGAAGATAGATCCCGATGTTCTGCACGTTGGAACAGAGATAAGCACCGAGACGGTCAACTTTTATTGGCTGCACTTTGTCGGCATACGTCCCGACGAGCTGCCAAACGTGTGCTTCCGTCCGGAGAATGTTCAGCAGGCAGAGCTTCTTATCCGTCAGATATTGCATTACGAAAATACCGAAGGATATCCAAAGGAGTGCTGTGACGAGCTGTTCAAGGTGCTTCTTACCGAGCTTAATTTTGTCAGTACAGACAAGGATACCAAGTCAGGAAAGCTTTTCTCCGAGATAAAGGAGTGGGTAAGAATAAACAGCGACCTGCCGCTCAAGGTTTCGGACGTAGCCGAGCATTTTAAATATAACGTAGATTATATAAACAGAGCCTTCAAAAAGCATTACCCCGACGGACTCAAGGCATATATCGACAAGATGAGAATGCAGAAAATAAAGCAGGACCTTATGGACGAGAGCCTCTCGCTCAAAGAGATATCGGCTAAATATCACTTTGAGGAATACAAATATTTTCTCAAGTATTTCAAATATCACGAGGGAATATCCCCCGGTGAATACCGAAGCATTTATTATAATATACACACCAATAATGCCTGAAGCTGAAATAAAGACGCGTAAATGAGCGTCTGAAAATAAAAGAAAAAAGGAGAAAAAAGAAATGAAAAAGTTGTTGTGTCTTTGTCTGGCTCTCGTATGTCTTTGCATGTTTGTTTCCTGTGGCCCCGGTGGCGACACCAATATGCACAAGATTATGAAGGCTATGGACGACGGAGAAATCGGTACGGATTTGGAGACAGATGTTTACCATTACAAGTCCTCGAACACATTCCAGAGCGGAGATAATGAGGATTTTACCGAGGTAAGAGCACTGGCTACAGGACATCATTACAGACATCGTGTTGATTTCGCCGCAAGTAAATTTGTTGTTGTTGAGAGCACCTCAAAAACCTATCTGGAGCTTGATATCAACTGGTGGGTAGAAGCCGAAGAGCGTCAGCTCTTTAACAACGAGATGCAGAGTATTAATGCCAACTCGATCAGCGTTGATGTTAAATACACTGTAGAAAAGTGGGATTCCTCGCGTTCGGATTTCATACAGGAGAATGTCTTCAAGGCATTGCTTTACAATATTGATATGAACGCGTACTACGAAAACGGAGAATTCAGCGTAGAGGACGCAACCGTTGAGGGTGACTCCGGATGCGAAGCGGTTGCTATAGACTTGCTCAACGAAGCATTTGAAAAGCTCAATGAGATGTATTCAGCAAAGGGTTATCCCATAAAGTAAGTCAAATAACTAAATTAAGGGCTTCCTTGTATAAAGGAAGCCCTTTTGTTATCATTTTTTATCGTTTTTCTGCGAAGCCAGAGGGTTTTGAGACATAGCCTCCTCCATACTTCTGTTGCTGACGTGGGTATATATCTGTGTGGTATTGAGCTGCTCGTGACCGAGAATGTCCTTCAGTACACGCACGTCAACATTGCCCGTCTGATACATAAGCGTAGCGGCGGTGTGACGAAGCTTGTGGACTGAATAATGCTTGGATTCAAGTCCCGCCATATCCAGATATTTGTAAACCAGCCATTGAACTGTTTTGACGCTGATTCGCTGACAGCGTCCGCTCAAAAACAGAGCGCGTGTGTTTGCTGTCTTGTATCTCTCGCCGAGCCGTTCCTCAATATAGTCTCCGAGAGCCGAGCGACAGGCGTCGTTGAGATAGATTATTCTTTGCTTGTTTCCTTTACCCGTGACGGTAAGCGAACGAAGCTCACGGTCAACATCGTTCAGGTCGATTCCAACCAGCTCGGATACTCGCATTCCGCAGTTGAGGAACATCGTTATGATAGCGTAGTCGCGTATGCGGGTTTTTGAGTTTGTGTCGTTTTTGACAGTCTCAATGAGAAGCAGACTTTCCTCAAGCGAAAGATATTTGGGAAGCGCCTGTTTTTTCTTCGGTGACTCGATATTTATGGCAGGGTTTTCGTCAAGCATAAATCTCTTGTTTTCAAGATACTTGAAAAAACCCTTGATAGCCGAGAGCTTTCTCGATTTCGCCGCCGCCATATTTCCTCTGACATTATCGGCGTACATAATAAACTCGTAAATATCCTCGGTCGTGATATTTTTTATGTATTCAAGGTCAACGCCGCTTATGTCTATCTGCTCAAATTCCTCGGAGGCGGGGGAAATCTTTTGGTCTCTTGCGAGGAGATAACGGAAAAAGGTTCTCAAGTCAAGCAGATATTCCGAGACCGTCTTTTCCGAGCAGTTCTGGATTGCCGATTTGTATGACGCGAATTCGCGCACGAGCGGCGGAAGCGTTTTGGGAGGAATGTTATTTGACATATAAAATCTCCTTTAAAGGGGTGTTACACTTATATTATATAACATATAGTGATAATTTAGTGGATAAAATGTAAATTTTCATTGTAATATGTTGCAAAAGAGAAGGATTTTTAATATAATAATGCTATAAATTATATCAAGCGGATGCTTGTATGTATTTGAGAATTCTTCGGAGGATTTATGAAAGAATTTTTACATAATTACGGATATAGCTCTGTCAAAATGTTCGTCAACCAGTTCGCCATATCGCTCTTCGGAGCTATGC
>JAFTHJ010000061.1 GCA_017457465.1 Clostridia bacterium
ATTCCCATAAAGAATGAAAATTCCGCCGCCGCGGGGCGAGATATTCCTATAATTCTCGAGCCGAGTATCGTCGAACCCGAGCGCGATGTGCCGGGGACGATAGAAAGAGTCTGAAAGCAGCCGATTATGAGCGCCTGTGAATAGGAAATATCGTCAACGCTCTCAACTTTAGCGCTCTTGTTTGACTGCCACTTCTCTATAATTATGAAAAGCACACCGTAAAGGATAAGCGCCACGGCAACCGTCACCCAGTTGTATATCCAACCGTCGATATCTTTGCCGGTCACCTTTTCAAGTATCTTGTCGCCAACAATTCCGATAAGCGCCGCGGGGATACTCGCCACGACCACCTTGAACCAAAGCGTCCATGTACTTTTCTTTTCCGCAACTGTTTTCGATGGCGCAAATGGATTTAGCTTATGGAAGAACATCACAACCACGGCGAGTATTGCCCCAAGCTGAATTACGACCTCGAACATACTCATATATTCCTCGGCAAAAGCCGCTCCAAGCTCACCCGCCACATCGAGGCTCAAAAACTCGTCCAGCAGGATAAGATGCCCCGTGGAGCTTACGGGAAGCCACTCTGTTATTCCCTCGACGATACCGAAAAGCACCGCTTTTAAAATTTCAATAATCATTCAATACCTCAATTTTCTCTGCCCGAGCGCATTATGTCTCCCGCCTTGACCTCAAACGGAACTCTTACATAAAAGAGCATCGCCGGGTGCGGAGCTGACTCGACCGCCTCGCCCGACTCGGTGTATATTTCTTTTACCTCAAAGGGGCGTCCGATACAGCGCGGAGAGATGAGCTCGGCTCTGTCTCCCACGCTGACCTTGTTTCTCTGAATGAATTTGTAAAGTCTGCCGCGCTCGTTCTCTATCTCAATTCCCGCGGGCAATTCATCGGAATTATATTCCACAGCCGTGGCAAAATATGCCTTTTCGCGGATATATCCCGTGCCCGACGCAGTCTGCGCGTTCTCTATCGGCGTATCGAGATAATAGCCAGTTGAATATTCTCTGTGCGACACGCTTTCAAGCTCGGTGATAAGCCGTTCGTCAAAAACATAACCCTCGGGGTCAGCAAGATACGCGTCTATCGCCATACGGTAGGCGTTTGTGACCACCGCGGTGTAGTATGCGCTCTTCATTCTTCCCTCAATTTTGAAGGACTCAATTCCCGCCGCGATAAGCTCGGGGACGATGCCGACGGTACACATATCCTTCGAGGACATAATAAATTTGCCAAGCTCGTTTTCCTCTATCGGATACGGCTCGTCGGGGCGTTTTTCCTCGACTATTCTGTAATTCCAACGGCAGGGCTGAGTGCAGGCGCCGCGATTTGCGTCCCTGCCCGTGAGATTGTTTGAGAGCAGACATCTTCCGCTATATGACACGCACATCGAGCCGTGAATAAAGGCTTCAAGCTCGACGCCGTCAGGCAGAGCGTCCTTTATCGCCCTTATCTCCGAAAGACTCAGCTCCCTTGCAAGCACGAGCCTTTTCGCTCCGAGCGCCGCGTAAGCCTTTGCCGCCTCGGGGCTGACTATACTCGCCTGTGTCGATATGTGAATCTCGGCATCGGGCATTATGCTCTTTATCTCGGCAAGTACACCGAGGTCGGCGACGATAAATGCGTCCATTCCCGCCGAGGATATTTTTTTCAGATAGCTCCGCAGTATCGGATACTCGTGCCCGTGGGGCATAGTGTTCACCGTGAGGTAGAGCTTTTTCCCTCTTTCGTGAACATATTCGGCGGCGGCGAAAAGCTCGTCGTCTGTGAAATTGTCGGCGGCGGAGCGCATACCAAAGCAGTTTCCCGCAAGGTATACCGCGTCTGCTCCGTAAAGCAGAGCCGCCCTCAGCTTTTCAAAATTTCC
>JAFTHJ010000062.1 GCA_017457465.1 Clostridia bacterium
CTTTGCTGTTGCAACAAGATTTTCTACGGTGAGACCGTACATCTGGAGCAGGGGCGGAACCTTGCCCGAATGACCGTATGCGTCCTCAACACCAACGCGGAGAACGGGACCGGGACAAGCTTCGCAAACTGCCTCGGAAACTGCCGAGCCGAGTCCGCCGATAATGTTATGCTCCTCGGCGGTAACGATAGCGCCTGTTGCCTTTGCCGCGTCGATAACGATATCCTTATCAAGGGGCTTTATCGTGTGGATATTTATAACTCTTGCGGAGATTCCTTCCTTTGCGAGTTCGTCCGCCGCCTGCATAGCCATATCGACCATAATACCTGTCGCAATGAAGGTAACGTCCTTGCCGTCCTTCATATTGACACCCTTACCTATCTCAAACTTATAGTCGGGTGTGTCGTTTATTACCGGAACTGCCATACGTCCGAAGCGGAGATAAACGGGGCCGTTCATATTAAGCGCCGCCTCAACTGCCGCCTTTGCCTCAACAGCGTCAGCGGGGTTGATTATAGTCATACCGGGGATAGTTCTCATAAGAGCGATATCCTCAAGGCACTGGTGAGTTGCGCCGTCCTCACCAACGGTGATACCCGCGTGAGTCGCGCCTATCTTTACGTTGAGGTGGGGGTAACCCACAGAGTTGCGTATCTGCTCAAACGCTCTTCCTGCCGCAAACATTGCGAACGAGGAAGCGAAAACAGGCTTACCTGTGGTTGCGATACCTGCCGCAACGCTTATCATATTGCCCTCTGCGATTCCGCAGTCGAAAAATCTTTCGGGGAATTTCTTCTTGAATACAGCTGTTTTGGTTGCCGCCGCAAGGTCAGCGTCCAGAACAACGAAATCATATTTATCGCCAAGGTCAGCCAAAGCTGCACCGTAGGCTTCTCTTGTAGCTATTTTTTCTGCCATGACTATTCCTCCTTAAAGCGATGCCTTTATCTCGGCAACTGCGGTTGCGTACTGTTCGTCGTTGGGGGCGGAGCCGTGCCAACCGACCTGATTTTCCATAAAGGATACGCCCTTGCCCTTAACTGTGTGAGCTATGATAGCGGTGGGTTTGCCCTTGACTGTCTTTGCCTCGGCAAAAGCCTTTTCTATCTGCTCAAAGTCGTGACCGTCTATAGTTATAACATGGAATCCGAACGCCTCAAACTTTTTGTCATGAGGAGTGGGGTTCATAACCTCGGCAACGGGGCCGTCTATCTGAAGCTTGTTGAAGTCGATAACGACACAAAGGTTGTCGAGCTTATAGTGAGCGGCAAACATAGCTGCCTCCCAAATCTGACCTTCCTCACTCTCACCGTCGCCGACGATAGTATAGGTTCTGTAATCCTTACCGTCAAGCTTTGCGGCGAGTGCCATTCCGCAGGCGGAGGAGAATCCGAGACCGAGAGAGCCTGTGCTCATATCAACTCCGGGGGTGCCCTTCATATCGGGGTGTCCCTGCAGGAAGGAATCTACCTGACGGAGCTTTGAAAGCTCTGCCTTATCAAAGAAGCCTTTCTCCGCGAGAGCCGCGTAGAGAGCGGGAGCAGTGTGGCCCTTCGAGAGGACCAATCTGTCTCTGTCTGCCATTTTGGGATTTTTGGGGTCGACATTCATTTCCTCAAAATACAGATATGTAATGATATCTGCAACAGAGAGAGAGCCGCCGGGGTGTCCCGAGCTTGCGCTGTGAACCTCCTCAAGAATATCGAGGCGGATCTGGGCAGCTGTTTTTTTCAAGCTATTGAGTTTTGCCTGTTCCATTTTTGTTACCTTTCCATATTCATTTTATTTATTAAATTCAACTACATCATAAATTATAATACATTTCACGGATAAAGTCAATATAATCGCAAAATATCAGGTTAATTTATTTTGTATTTTGTACCCTCGGGAGTGTCGATAAGCGTGACTCCCTTATCAGCGAGTTCTTTGCGGATAGCGTCCGCGGTTGCGTAGTCTTTTGCCGCCTTTGCTTCCTTACGCTTCTTTATCATTTCCTCAATCTCGGCTATGAAGGGGTCATCGTTTACGGGAGCGGCTTCCTCTGTTTTTACCTGCTTTTCAGCCGCCTTGATAAGGTCAAGACCGAGAACTGTATCGTATTCTGCTATGAGCGAGAGCTTGGTTGCGGGATTTGTGTTTGCCTTGAGAAGGTCGTAGAGCGCGGTTACGGCGAGAGACGTGTTGAGGTCGTTGTCAAGTGCCTCTCTGAATCCCGCCCTCAATTCCTGTGCCGCAGCCTCGTCAACGGGTGTTGTGTCATTCTGCGCTATGAGTGCTGCGATTCTCGCGGTTAGCTTGTTGTAAGCCGTTACCGTGTTATCGAGGTTTTCATAAGAGAATACCAGCGACTTACGGTAGTGAGACTGGAGACAGAACATACGGTAAACGAGAGGATTGTATCCCTTTTGCTCAAGCAGGGAAACGGTCAGAAACTCTCCGCTCGACTTACTCATCTTGCCCGAGTTTGTGTTGAGGTGGTGAACGTGGAACCAATAATTGCACCATTTATGTCCGACATACGCCTCACTCTGGGCGATTTCGTTGGTGTGGTGGGGGAATGCGTTATCTATTCCGCCGCAATGGATATCGAGATACTCTCCGAGATTTTTCATACTTATGCAGGAGCATTCGATATGCCAACCGGGGTAACCGACACCCCAAGGGCTGTCCCATTTAAGCTCCTGGTCATCAAACTTCGATTTTGTGAACCAAAGAACGAAATCCGCCTTGTTTCTCTTGTTGGTGTCCTCCTCAACTCCCTCGCGGACGCCTACCGCAAGGTCATCCTCCTTGAAGTCGTTGAATACGTAATACTGCTTGAGCTTTGAGGTGTCAAAGTATATATTTCCGCCCGCCTCGTAAGCATATCCCTTTTCTATAAGCGAGGTAATGACCTCGATAAAGCTGTCGATACACTCGGTCGCGGGAGCTACCACATCGGGGGTTTTGATATTGAGCTTCTTGCAGTCGGCAAAGAAAGCGTCGGTATAGAACTTCGCTATCTCCATAACCGTCTTCTTTTCGCGCTTTGCGCCCTTGAGCATCTTGTCCTCGCCCTCGTCGGCGTCACTTGTGAGGTGTCCGACATCGGTGATGTTCATTACTCGCTTTACATCGTATCCCAAATAGCGGAGATGCTTCTCAAGGACGTCCTCCATAATATAGCTGCGGAGATTACCGATGTGAGCGTAGTGATAAACCGTGGGACCGCAGGTATACATATTTACCTTGCCCTCCACGTTGGGAATGAATTCTTCTTTTTTTCTTGAAAGGGAATTATATATCAGCATTTTCTGTTTCCTCTTTTTCTTTATCTGAATTAAGCTTTTTTATTTGTTCCTCAAGCTCACCGAGCTTGTTTTCAAGCAGCTTTATCTGCTGCGCGACGGGGTCGGGAATGTGTATCTGGTCGAGGTCGTCAACTCTTTGTCCCTCGCGCTTGACTATCTTCGCGGGCATACCCACCGCCGTGCAGTTCTCGGGTATCTCGGCGAGAACCACCGCGTTTGCGGCGACCTTGGTGTTATCGCCTATCGTGAAGGGACCGAGCACCTTGGCTCCCGCGCCGACCATAACTCCGTTGCCGAGGGTGGGGTGACGCTTACCGATGTCCTTACCCGTACCGCCAAGCGTTACGCCCTGATATATCGTGCAGTTGTCGCCTATCTCGGTGGTCTCTCCGATGACGACTCCCATACCGTGGTCGATAACCAGTCCCTTGCCTATCTTCGCGCCGGGGTGAATTTCGATTCCCGTGCAGTGTCTTGCGAGCTGACTTATGGCTCTCGCCTCAAAATAGCGCTCGTTTTCATAGAGCTTGTGTGATATACGGTAGGCAAGTAGCGCGTGAAAGCCCGAATATAGAAGCACTACCTCGGCGTTGCTTCTCGCCGCGGGGTCACGCTCACGTATAGCCTTGACGTCGTATTTTATCTCCTCCATAGTTTTCTGGAGTGAGCTTTTGGCACACTTGATTTTTTTCTTTATCTTGTCGGAATTTATCGCCTTATTCATAGTTACCTCCCGAATGATTTCATAAAAATAAGCCTCTGCGCCATATGGCGCAGAGGCGTTTTATCGCGGTTCCACTCTGCTTCGAGGAAAGCTCCTCGGTCTTTTTTGTCCTTAACGCGGACAAACGCTGCCATTACGCAGGACCTCCCGAGCGCATATACCGTCTTCCAATCATATCGCTTTCAGCCTTCGGCGATACTCTCTGTGGGTTGGTGTTCAACGGCTTTTTCCCGTTCACAGGTCAAACAAATACATCAGTATTATATACTATAAATTCTTTTTTGTAAACAGTTTTTTGAAAATTATTTTTCTTTTGATTCCTCGGCATACTCCGAGATATCTATTTCGCGAAGCTTCGCATCCGAAATCTTACCCTTGGTTCTCTCGAAATAGGCAATATTGTTACGGAGCATAAAATTGAACTGATTTGAGGGGGAGCGGTTTTCCGCCTGACTGATATATATCAGCTTCCTCATCATATCCTCCGAGAGCCGTATATTTATACTGTATCCGTTTTTCACGTTATTATCTCCGAGTTTTATTTTTTCTTATTGTTGTTTTTGCTGTCGTTCTTTCTTACTGTCTGTCCCTTTGCGGCGTTTTTCTTATCCGCGCGCATAAGCAGGAATGCACCGACCGCAATGCCTACGAGTACGACACCGAGAACAACTATGGCGATGATAGTCGTGGGAGTTATCTCCTTGTCCTCTTTATCCTCTTCAACAGGCTCGGTCTCGACGACCTCGTCCTTGGTGTATGTCACGGTTACGCTTTCATCTGTTCCGTATACATATCCGCTGACTGTGAGTTTATCGGCGGTATATCCGTCGATAGCGGGGGAGACTATGCTATAAGAATCGCCGTATGCGATATTTTCCTGAACAGTCGTCTCTGCCATTTCGTTTCCGTCTGTATCGACATATTTGACCGTAACACTCGCGGCGGCTGTCTTCGACTCGGTAGAGGAAGCCTCATCAAAGCCTATCTCGCAGCCCTTGAACGCCGTGTCGGCAACCATATCCTCGGTGATAGCTGCGTTGAGCAGAAGCTTATCGAGAGAGCGGCAGTTGAAGAATGTACCCTCTGGGATATCGATAGACGCGAGAACTGCCGCATCTGTTATTGAGGAACAGAACGCGAATGCGTTAGTTCCGAGCGAGGTAACCTCCGCGGGAATGAACGCCGCGGTGAGTGCCGAGCATCCCTCGAACGCGCCGTCTCCTACCTTTCCGAGCGTATCGGGGAGCGAGAGGGTTTTCATTGCCGAGCAATACGCGAAGGAGTAATCTCCGATGGCGATTACCGAATCGGGGATAGAGACCGCCTCAAGAGCGGTGAAGCCGTAAAATGCTTTATCACCTATCTTCTCGACTCCGAGCGCTATATTTATTGTTTTAACGTAAGCCTTTGCTCCGTACCAAGGCGTGTCGGTCGAGTTTTCATAGTCTGTCATCTGACCGTTACCCGAAATATTGAGGGCCTGTGTTTCGGAGTCGTACGACCAGGTAAGTCCCGAGCCGCAATCTCCCGAATCACTTGCGGGAGCCGACGAGCCGCAGGCCGCTGCCGTGAGAGCCAGAACAACACAGAGCGCTATGAGCGCTGATATTTTGAAGAGCTTTTTCATTTTGAGAGTTCCTTTCAATACGCTTGTTTTATATATTCGCAATCTGTAAGTCATAAATATCGGGTCGCAACCGATTGCAACAACTTATAATATTATACAATATTTGTCATTGTCTGTCAACAGTGATTACCGCAAAAAAGCAGGGATTTATTTTATTGAGCGCGCCGGATACCCGCTTTTTTATCTCGTCGTCACTCATTTTAAGCTCAAAGGGAGCGCTGATATCGAATATAAGATTGGAATGTGTATTTCCCTCGACGAAGCGGAAATCATGTATTGTGAGTCTATCGTCTATCTGCTTTACCAGCTCGGATACCGTACTTTTGAGGGCATCTACCCGCTCGTCGTCGAGCACTATCGGGTCCATGTGAATAGTTGCGCGTACGCCAAGCTCGGTATAGAGGCGCTTTTCGATGTTATCTATAACATCGTGCGTGACGAAAACATTCTCCGTGCCGTCAACCTCTGCGTGAAGCGAGGCTATGGTGTTTCCCGCACCGTAATTGTGTACTATCATATCATGTATACCGAGTATCTCGGGGTATTCAAGGGTTATGCGGCTTATTTCGCTCACCGTTTCGTCGTCGGGAGCGCTTCCGAGTATCGAATTTTTCGTTTCTGCAAGTATCTTTATACCCGCCACGAATATGAATACCGAGACTATCATACCCATATATCCGTCGGTCACAAAGCCCGTGAGGTGGGATATTATCATAGACACAAGCACGGCGGTGGTGGCGAGCGCGTCGGATAGGCTGTCTATCGCGGTCGCCTTGATTACAGAGGAATTTATCATTTTTCCTATCTTTCTGTTGAAGATAGCTATCCAAAGCTTGACGGCGACCGACAGAACGAGAATGAGCGCGGGAAGTATTCCGAGCTTTGTCGGCTCGGGATCAAACACCTTTTCAAGTGAGCTTCTGAAAAGCTCAAAGCCTATGGTGAGAATGATAAAAGAGACTATCATTGAGGCTACATATTCTATTCTCGCGTGACCGAATGGGTGGTCACGGTCGGCGGGCTTTGCCGATATCTTGAAGCTGATAAGCGAGACGACTTGAGAACCCGCATCGGATAGATTGTTGACCGCGTCGGCAGTTACCGATATCGACGAGGTAAGTACACCAACAAACATTTTGACGGCGGCGAGCAGGATATTGAGTATTATTCCCACGACGCTCGCCAGTGTTCCGTACGCCCATCGTACGGTGGATTTTTTAGTATTTTCGCTTTCCTTTATAAAAAGCTTACATAAAAGAGATGTCATAATAACTCCACAAATTAAAATCTGAAATATAAAAAGGGGTTGTATCCCGAGCTTACAAGATAAGCCACGCAGAGGATAAGTGTGAGAAGCGAGAGAATATTCAGTGATATATTTACCGTTACTCCGAATTTTTCCGAGTGCAAAAGCCGTTCTGCTTTTTTGCGAACGAGGGGCAGGGAGGCTACCGTCATAACAGTGAGCGGAATCAGATTTCTGATTATTTCATAGCGCGTCCTTGCCGAAATAAGAGGTGAGCTGCCAAATCCGAGCATTAATTTTATACACTCGGCGGCTCGGGAGAGTGTGAGTGAACCCTCGGCTCCGTCGGCGGCGAAGATGAGCCAACCGATAAGAATGAAAAAGAGAGCGTATATATGGCAGATAAGCTTTGGCGCTCTGTCAAGCCATTTGAGCAGAAAAAGCTTCTCTATGCAAAGCAGCGCGAAATAATAGAGTCCCCAAAGCAGAAAATTCGCCCCCGCTCCGTGCCATATACCCGTGAGCGACCAGACGATAAACAGGTTCAGATAGGTTCTCGCCCGTCCGCGTCTGTTTCCGCCGAGAGGGATATAGACATATTCTCGGAAATATGACGAGAGTGTGATATGCCAACGCCGCCAGAATTCGGTTATGCTCCTTGAAATATAGGGGTAATTGAAGTTTTCGGGAAAATCAAATCCGAAAATCTTTCCAAGACCGACTGCCATATCCGAGTATCCCGAAAAATCGAAATATATCTGAAAGGCGTAGCAGACGAGTCCGAGCCAAATCCCCGCGATATCCGCACTCGCGGCGTCAAATCCCGTGGCGAAGTTCTGCCAAAGCTCCCCCGCGGTATTCGCGAGAATTACCTTTTTTGCAAGTCCCACACTAAAGCGCCGTATTCCCTCGGCGGCGCGGGAGAAGGAGTGAGAGCGCTCACGGAGCTGTCCCTCTATATCGTTATAGCGTATGATAGGTCCCGCTATCAGCTGCGGAAAAAGAGAGACATATGTGGCGGGAATTATCGGATTCCTTGCGGCGCGTACCTCCTCGCGATAGATATCTATGACATAGGAGAGCGCCTGAAAGGTGTAAAACGAAATTCCCACGGGGAGAGGAAGTCCCATAGGTCTGACAAAGGAGAATATTTCAACGCGTGATATATTCAGTGTTAAAAAGTCGTAATATTTGAAAAATCCGAGTATCGCCAGATTGAATATCACCGCGATAATCAGAAATGCTCTCGCGCGTCTCTTGTTCGGAAGACTTTTTTGCACGAGCAGTCCGAAGGCGTAATCCGCGCCTGTCGTGAACACCATAAGAAAGAGATAGAGCGGCTCTCCGAATCCGTAAAAAATCAGACTGAAAAAGAGGAGGACCGCATTTCGCATACGAAGCGGTACCGCAAAATAAACGGATACGCAAAGAGGAAGAAAGAGAAATAAAAATTCAAGCGAAGAGAAGAGCATTTTGCCACTCCTTTTTAAATTTTAAAAAGATATGTATGCTGAAATGCTTTTCTCTTCGCGCGGAGGAGTCTTATTTCAAATCTATCATTGCTTGAGCTGCCGACATAATTCCTATCTTGCCGCTCTCATAGGTAAGTCCGCCCTGAAAATAAGCGGTGTAGGGGGGACGGAGAGGTCCGTCTGCGGATAGCTCTATCGACGAGCCCTGCGTGAAAGCTCCCGCCGCCATAATGACCTTGTCGGAATATCCCGGCATATCCCACGGCTCGGGGGTGACGAATGAGTCTATCGGCGAACCCGCCTGAATTCCGCGGCAGAATGCGCAGAGCTTTTCGGGTGAGCGGGTTATTACCGTCTGGATTATATCGTATCTCGGCTCTGTCCAAGCGGGTTCGACCTCAAAGCCGAGCGCGTCAAACATATACGCCGCAAGGTAGGCTGTTTTTATCGCCTGTGCGGTGGTGTGGGGGGCGTAGAAAAGTCCCTTGAACATATTTTTGTTCTGACCGAGAGTTGCTCCGACCTCACATCCGACACCGACCGAGGTGAGTCTGTAGGAAGCAAGTTCAACCGCTCTCGCGTTACCCGCGATATATCCGCCTGTCTCCGCCATTCCTCCGCCGGGATTCTTGATGAGAGAGCCTATTATCATATCCGCGCCGTATGCCGTCGGTTCAAGCGTTTCGGTGAACTCTCCATAGCAGTTGTCGACGACAACATAGGTTTTGGGCGAAATTGATTTTACGACCTTTACCGCCTCGCCTATCTGCGCCGAGCTTAATGTCTTGCGGTTGAGATAGCCCTTTGAGCGCTGAATGAATACCACCTTTATTTTTTCCTTGTATTCGTTCAATACCGAGCGTATTCTCTCGAAATCAAAGCTTCCGTCCTCTCCGAGGTCTGTCTGCATATACTCAACACCGAAATCGCGCAGTGAGCCGTCTCCCGCGTGTCCCGTATTGCCTATGACCTCGTCGAGCGTGTCGTAGGGCTTACCCGCAATAGAGAACATAATGTCCCCGGGGCGGAGAAGTCCGAAAAGACCTATTGTCAGCGCCTGTGTTCCGTTGACTATACTGTGGCGCACGAACGCCGCCTCGGCGCCCATAACGTCCGCCCATATCCTGTCGAGCGTGTCTCTGCCTCTGTCATCGTAACCGTAGCCGCTCGTGGGGTTGAACATAGCCTCGCTCACACGATGCTCACCAAAGGCTCTCATTATTTTTTGCGTATTCGCGAAGGATATCGCGTCTACCTCGGCAAAGCGTTCGGCAAGCGCACTCTCGGCTTCAGCGGCGAGGTCTGTTATTCTCTGTGAAAAATTCATTTTTTGTCTCCGTTATTTTT
Source organism: Clostridia bacterium (assembly GCA_017457465.1). Taxonomy (GTDB): domain Bacteria; phylum Bacillota; class Clostridia; order Oscillospirales; family CAG-272; genus HGM12713. The sequence continues at coordinate 9,707 of JAFTHJ010000062.1, forward strand.
TATATGCTTCTTATGAATGCCTCGCTCAAGGCTACACACGCCTCCGCATCCGCGAGGTCGGCGGTCTCAACCGAGGAGTGAATATATCTTGTGGGGATAGAGAGCGCACCCGCGCGGCAACCGAACCCCGACATCTGAATCGCGCTTGTGTCGGTTCCGCCGTAGGTCAGTATCTCAAGCTGGTAGGGAATTTTGTTTTTCTCCGCGGCAGAGCGAAGTCTGTCGACCACTTCTGTATGGCATATTACCGAGCTGTCCTTTATCTTGATAGCCGCGCCACCGCCGATAGCACACTCCATAGGCTTCGCGCCGAGAGTGTCGCCCGTTCCCGTAACATCGTATACGAGGGCGTAATCGGGGGAAATGCCGAAGGCAGCGGGTTTTGCTCCTCTGCAACCGACCTCCTCCTGAACCGAGAAGGCGTAATATATATCGTGCGAACAGGGCTTATCCTTCATTGCTTCCGCCAGCCTTATCATTACGGCACAGCCTATTCTGTCATCTATCGGACGACCGCAGACTCTGCTTCCGCAAAGCCTTGTAAGAGAGGGAGCCACTACGAAAAAGTCGCCTATCTTAACACGTCTCTCGGCTTCCTTTCGGCTCTTCGCTCCGATGTCTATGACGAATTTGTCGGCAGAGAAGTCAGCCGCCTTAACGCCGCTCTCGGGAACCAACGCTCCCTTGACTCCTCTTTCTGATACCACCTGTGAGCAGGAGGACGCGACAAGGTTGATGCCGCCAACGGTGGACACGCGTATAAATCCCTTTTCCTCAATATAGGTTACGATAAAGCCTATCTCGTCCATATGAGCGCAGAGCATTATTTTCTTTTTTGTATCGTTGCTTCCGCTGCCATGCTTTACGGCGATGAGGTTTCCGAGATTATCGGTGTAGCATTCGTCGGTGAGCGGGGATATCATTTCCTTTATTTTTTCTCTTATTGCCTCCTCACGCCCCGAAACCGAGGGAGTAAGACAAAGTGCCTTTAATGTATTATACATAGTCGGTTCTCCTTTTAATCTGCGAATTTCCACTCTCGGAGCATAGCGCCGACAAGAGAGAGGATTGAATAATAGTCCTCGGTGTCAACAACACAAGCGGGGGAGTGAAGATATCTGGTGGGCGCGGAGAGCGCGAGGGTTCTCACGCCGACACCGCTTTTGTGAATATGAGAAGCGTCGTTTCCACCCGAAACGTATTTCTTTATCTGCGCTTTGATAGCGTTTTTATTTGCCACGTCAAGCGCGAAATCCACAAACTCTCTGTCGTATATCGTCGAGCGGTCCATCAGCGAGATAGCTCCTCCATCGCCCTGAACGGCAACCTTTGAGGAGTCGGAAGCTCCCGCTATATCCGCAACCGCCGTTGTTTCAAGCACTATCGCGAAATCGGGCTTTATTACGTTTGCCGCTACCTGCGCTCCCGATATTCCTATCTCCTCACGTACCGTGAAGCAGAAATATATATCCATGGGAAGCGAGTCGCGCTTGGGGTAAAGGTCGCGCATTGCCTCTATCATTACGGCGCAGCCGAGTCTGTCGTCAAGCGCCTTGGCTTTTATCTTGCGACCGTCCTTTCCGAAGCGGATAAATTCCGAGTCGAAGGTGCCGTAAGCGCCGATGTCGAGATATTTGAGAACGTCCTCTTTCGAGGAAAGACCGATATCTATATACATATCGGATACAGGGGTGACGTTCAGTCTTTCGTCACGCTTTTTGTGGTGTATCGCCTTTGACGCGATAACGCCCTTTAGCTTATTTACCTCGTCGCCGAGTGTGACATTTTTTCCGCAAAGAACACTCGGGTCTATTCCGCCAAGCGTCTCAAATTTGAGATATCCGTCGTCGCATATCTCGTTTATCATAAATCCGACCTCGTCCATATGCGCCGAAATCATAAGCCTCTGCCTGTCGGGCTTACCGCTTCCGATATGTGCTATAAGACTTCCGAGTCTGTCGGTGTAAAGGCTGTCACATACGTCATCTATCTGCACTTTTATGAAATCAGCCACATTGTCCTCGCAGCCGGAGGGACCGAATAGCAGACAAAGACGGCGGAGAAGCTCAATATCCGTGTATTTCGTCATATCGCAAAGCCCTCCTTTATTTTTTCGGAGCAAACAAATTCGCGTACCAGAGCCGAAAGCTCCAGAACGTCGCCCAGACACAGCACCTCATTATAGGTGTGCATACTCTTGAGCGGCAGTCCAATATCCACTGTAGGTACTCCGCGCCCCGTAAGATTGAGGGCGGGGGTGTTCGTTCCCGTGCTTGAGGGCGCGGCAACGCGGGTGTATTTTATCTTCTTTTCTCTGCAGAGCTGCTCGACCGCTCTCGTGAGGCGCTTATCGGTCACAGCTGATATTGATATCGAAACACCCGCTCCGAAATCTACCGTTTCGTGTCTTGGGGTGTTCGGTACCTTTGCGAGGTTTACGTCTATTACCATCGCGTAATCAGGCTCGACGGAGAAGGCTCCCGCCGCCACTCCGCCCGTGTGAAGCGTTTCCTCGTGGCAGGAGAGGAGCAGATAAACGTCTGCGGCAAGATTTGTTCGCTCGACCTTTGAGAGGGCATAGATAGCCGCCGCGGCACACGCCTTGTTGTCAAAGCTTTTGCCGCACATACGGTCACCGAGAAGCTCGGTGTATACGGGTGCGAAGCCGACGGGGGTTCCAACCGACACTATCTTCTCAAGCTCCTCTTTTTCATATCCCGTGTCGATAAGCAGCTCGGATAGCTCGGTGAGCTTTTTTGAGTCCTTATCCTTGCGAAGATGGGGCGGAGTCGAGGCTATCACGCCGGTAACCGTCTCCTTGCCGTAGATTACGACATCTGTCGCCTGAAGGATAGAGAGGTCGAGTCCGCCTACTGACGTCACGCCGAGAAATCCTCCCTCGTGTATCTTTGTGACGAGCATACCTATCTCGTCAAAATGCGTATCTATCATTATTTTAGCGGCGTTTTCCTTTCCGCATCTGCGGATGAGCAGAAGATTTCCGACGCCGTCGCTCTTTATTTCATCAAAATATTTTCCCACAAGGGATGTGACCGCCTCGTGACTGCGCGACTCGTGTCCCGAAACAGACATAAGTGAGCAGAGCGAGGTTATAAGTCTTTTGAGTTCCATATTACCCCCAATATTTTTTATCGAGACTGCGGTACTGTATCGCCTCGGCGATATGCTTCGCGTCTATTACCTCGCTTCTGTCGAGGTCGGCGATAGTTCTCGCCACGCGCATTATTCTGTCGTATCCGCGGACAGACATTCCCATTCTTTCATAAGCTGCCTTGAGCAATACCGAGGCGCTGTCGGTCATCTTGCAGTATTTCGCGATATCAGCCGCTCCGAGCTGGGCATTGCAGAATATCTTGCTGTCCGCTCCAAGCCTTGCGCGGGAAAATTCTCTGGCGGCGATAACCCGTTCGCGTATCTGTGCCGAGGTCTCCGCCCTCTCACTCGACTGATTTATCTCGTCGTAGGAGAGAGAGGGAAGCTCTATCTGAATATCTATTCTGTCGAGCATAGGTCCGCTTATCTTGTATATGTATCGTTTTACGTCAAGCGCCGAGCAGGTGCATTTCTGTGTCGGGTGACCGAAATATCCGCAACGGCAAGGGTTCATAGCCCCCACGAGCATAAAGGAGCAGGGATAGGTCACGCGCCCGTTGGCACGGGTTATTGTTACGCGTCTGTCCTCAACAGGCTGACGGAGAGCGTCGGTGACCGCCTTGGGAAACTCGGGAAGCTCGTCAAGAAAGAGAACGCCGTTGTGCGAGAGCGACACCTCTCCCGGCAGAGGGTTAATACCGCCGCCGACAAGGCTCACCGTACTCATCGTGTGGTGAGGTGAGCGGAAAGGACGCGCCGATAGCAAAGAGACGTTTTCGGGCAGAGTTCCCGATACCGAGTGTATCTTGGTTGTTTCTATCGCCTCGTCAAATGTCATAGGCGGCAGAATTGTGGGCAGACGCTTCGCGAGCATTGATTTTCCCGTACCGGGAGGGCCTATGAGGAGAATGTTATGTCCGCCCGCCGCGGCTATCTCCATAGCGCGTTTTGCCATTGCCTGACCTCTGACATCGGAAAAGTCTATACCCATAAGCCTCTCGCCGTCGGCGGCAGACGCACCGTTATATTTCACAGGCTCAAGTCTGGATACTCCGTTGAGATGCTCAACGAGCTGCTTTATATTTTCTATCGAATATACGGTGATTCCCTCGACCGCCGCGGCTTCCGCCGCGTTTTCCGCGGGGGCGTAAAACTCGCGAAGTCCCGCATCCTTTGCCGCCGCGCACATACAGAGAACACCGCGGACAGGACGGAGCTTACCCGAGAGAGAAAGCTCTCCCGTGAAGCATTTATCCGAAAAATCCACCTCGTGGCGGACTATACCGCCGCAACGGAGAATAGAGAGCAGTATCGCCGTGTCGAGAGCAGAGCCTTCCTTTCGTCTGTCGGCGGGGGCGAGGTTGAGCGTGAGTGCGAGTGCGGGAAAGCGGAAGCCGCTGTTCTCACACGCCGTGCGAACTCTTTCCTTTGCCTCCTTGACCGCAAGGTCGGGAAGTCCGACAAGGTCAAATTCGGGTATACGCGCTTGAGCGTTGCACTCAACGGTTACAATGTAACCGTCAATTCCAAACAACCCCGCGCTGAAAACTGTTGAAAGCATATCCTATCCTTTCGTACATCAAACATAATATTAATATTTTACCATATAATTCATACATTTACAACAGCTTTTTATTATTTTTATTATCAATGAAAAACTCCCCCGAAAGTCTTATAGCTTACGTTATCAAGACTTTTCGGGGGAGATTCTTTATCCCTCGTTACATATCTTTTCAATTAAATCGGTCATATCCTCGGGTGAGGACATAGGAATCATTCTTGAAAACTCGTCGAAAAGAATCTTGTTAGCTCTTTTCATAGCGCCGATGTCGGTGACATATACCTTTTTTCCAACGGCGGTCTGTTCGTCGATGTAGCGCTTCACCGTATGTACCAAATAAACCAGCTCCTCGCGTTCACCGTTAGCGAGTATTTCCTTGAAGTGAGCGCCTCTGCGCTTGGAGTCGTCTATCCACTCATATTCGCGCTTTGCCACCCCTCGGATAAGCTCGTATATCTCATCTGCCGAAAGCACCTTTCTCATCATTGAAACGAGATGCTCATTGTCTGTAGGCACGAAAAAGGTAGATTTTTCGTCATTCAGGGGAGTGAGGACATAATAGAGCGTGTCCTTTCCCAGCGCGCCGAAATTTTCCTTTCGGATATCCGTTATTTTACAAACACCTTCAGAGCGATAGCTCACGTAACTTCCGATTCCGAACATATAATAACCTCAAACTTTCTCAAAAATCGCGTATGCCGTCGTTAGCTTAATTATACCATTTTTTTGAAAAAATTGTCATAGGCAATTTGAACAAAAATTATTTTTTAGCATTTATCTCACTTGATTTTTATGCTTGAAAAGATTTTGACAAAAAAACTGGATTTTTTACTTTTTACGGGAAAATCTCATCTTTTTACGAGCGATAAAAGGCGTATAATTTGATATTTTCGGCGAATTCGAGCTTTTTTGTTGCAAAGCCGAATCGAAGCGCCTACCAGCTTCGACAGGATATTTCGCCGAAATAATGTAAAATATTTACAGTTGCTTCGGACAAGCCTGTTCACAAGAAGCATTTGAAAGGAATGGTAAAGCTATGAATGCCGATGAAAGAGAATACGGTATAGGTACGGTAGAGAGCGAGGGCAACGCCTTCGCCGATGTAAAAAAGAAGAAGAGGGGACGAGCCTCGGCGGTGGCAAGGGAGATTTTTGTGGGATTTCTCTATGCGGTTTTCGGGTATCTGCTCGGGATATGTCGGCTTCCGTTCGGCGCAAGACCTTTTGGTATGGCGTTTCTCTGCGCGGCTGACAGAAAGGTGCCGTATATCTTCGCGGGGGTATGCCTGTCGGCGCTCTTCTCCGACAACCCCGTAATATGGATATGCGCTTATGCGGTGGCGTTGGTAATCCGTGTTCTCGTACGGCTTACTCTTGATATGCCGTGGCAAAAGGATGAGAACAGCGGAGAGCGGAGTGTGGGTGAAATATTACCGATGCTCTTTTCCGAGAATATTTGTCTGCGAATGACGACCTCTTGCGTGGGCGCGTTTGCCGTTGGGATATACTCGCTAATAGTCGGCGGATTTCTCTATTATGACCTCTGGGGCGCGATACTCTCAATGCTCGTCGCACCCGCGGCGGTTCTGCTCTCATATGGCATATTCAACGGCAAAAAAACGGCAACGAAATTCGGGTATTTTTCGTCGGGAGCTGTGGCGTTCGCTATCGTATACGCGGCGAGAGCAGTTACGCTTTACGGCGTTTCTCTTGCGGCGTTTGGCGCTATGTTCGTCACTCTCTATATCTGCCGCAAAAAGGGGATAATACACGGAGTTGCGGCGGGTATTATTTGCGGACTCGCCTATTCTCCTATGTTCGCGCCTGTATTTATATTTGCCGCTCTCGCGTCGGGAGCTCTCTGGCGTGTTTCAGCGGTGTTCGCCTCTGTGGCTGCGTTTACTGTGGGACTGGCGTGGGGGCTTTATGTGAGCGGTATCGGCGCTATAACCGCGCTTCTTCCCGCGCTCCTTGCGGCAAGTCTGCTTTTCTCGGTGCTTGACAAGATATTTTTCAGTGCAAGGCAGGAAGCCGCGGAGCAAGTTAGTGAGGAGAGCGAGGCGGTGCGGTGTGAAATAGGATATGATATTATTGATGGCGTACGTCTTGACACAACCGAGCAGAGAGTCAAAAATATATGCGGAACCTTTTCGGAAATGTCTGAATTTTTCAGGGATTTGGGCGAGAGAATGAAAAAGCCTCTCGCGGCGGACGTGAAGCAGATATGTGACGATGCCTTTGATGCCTGTTGCGCCAACTGTCGGCACAAGGAGCTATGCTGGGAGGAAAATTATACCGACACGATAGCCGCTATCGCTTCTGTCAGTGCGCACGTTCACAAGTCGGGCAGAATATCCGCGGAGGATATTCCTAGCGCGATGCGCAAACTATGTGAGCGTATGCCCGACATTGTTGATGAGATAAATCACAACTGTATGTTGCACACAAAGCAGCTGCTTCTATGTGATAAAACCGAGATATTCGCGCTTGACTACGAGGCTATGTCCGACCTACTTGCGGGGGCAATGAACGTAGATTCGGCGGAGCTTGAGTGCGACAGTGAGATGAGCGGACGGATGTGCGAGGCTCTGTCAGAGGCGGAGATAGGAGTAAGCTCCGTTGTGGTATACGGCGCGAGAAAGCGGCGTATGGTTCTTTGCTCATCCTCGGCAGAGGAGCTTCACAGAAGCAAGAGCAGGATAATATCCATAGCCGAGAGGATAAGCGGAGAAAAATATTCGGATGCCGAGATTAGTGAGCGCGAGAACGGGATGGCGTATATGGCGCTTTCCGCAAAAAAGAAGATAAGCGCGGAGTACGCAAGTCGCTCCTTGATATCAAAGGGCGAGGAGAGCTTTTGCGGAGACACGATGAGCGTGTTCGAGAACGGAGACGACAAATTTTATGCGCTGATAAGCGACGGAATGGGCTCGGGACGTGACGCGGCTCTGACCTCGGGGATATGCGTGATGTTTTTGCAGAAGATGCTCTCGGCGGCAAACAGGTGCGATACAGCCCTGAAGCTTCTCAACGGATTTTTGCGGAATAAGGGCGGCGGAAGTATGCACGAATGCTCCGCGACGGTAGACCTGATGGAGCTTGACCTGATAGGCGGAAAGGCGTCATTTTACAAGAGCGGCGCCGCCCCCACCTATGTCTTCCGCAACGGAAGTCTGTTCAAGCTTCGCTCAAAGACGGTGCCTGTCGGAATCATACGTGAGCTTGACGCCAAAAGGATAAGCTTCGATGTGGGTGACGGGGATATTATCGTTATGGTGAGCGACGGTGTCACACAGGGGCGTGATGAGTGTCCGTGGCTCTTTGAGCTTCTTAAAAGGCATGTGGAATGCGAGGGGCTTGAGCGCACCGCCCGAATGATTGCCGACCGAGCGGTTCGTGAGGGCGGCGACGATGATATCTCGGTAATTATGGTGAAAATTAATAAGGATTAGAGCGGGTAAGTAACGCGAGGGGGACTTGTATGGGAGGTCTCCCTCGTGTTTTTGTCACATAATTCTTCGCCCCGAAAAACATAGAATTTTAATATAATGAAAAAGGTCTTTACTTTTTCGGGGAAATGATGTATAATGTAATAGTTAGTATGGGGAAATGTGTCCCTGTATACCGTAGTGAAAAAACGGAGGTAGTTATGTCAAACAAAACAGATACCGAAGCCGTAAAGAAAGACACCCCGACCAATGCGGGGGACAGCCGAAAGAAGCTTATATTTGAGTTTCTGCGGTATGCGATAGTAGGCGGTGTGGCGTTTGTTGCCGACACGGGCGCTATGGCGGCGGTCAAGGAGATATTTTTTAAAGAAAATTGCACGTCCTTCCAGATGGGAATCTGTGTCGCGATTGGATTTGTGGTCGGACTTATTTGCAACTATATTCTCTCGAATCTTTTCGTTTTCAAGAGCGAGGAGCAGAGAGAAAAGGGAAAGAGCTTATCGGCTTTTCTGATATACTTCGCGGTGGGGGCTATAGGCTTTGGACTTACCGAGCTTGGAATGTGGCTTGGAGTCAAGATAGTCGGTCCCGACGGACTGTGGTACATACTCGTCAAGTGCTTTGTGGCGGGTGTAGTTATGATTTGGAATTACGTTGGCAGAAAAATATTCGTTTATCAAGGAAAATAATAACAAGGAGATATTCAAATGGAACAGAACATAAAAACAGCGCTTATAATCGGAGCGGGACCTGCGGGACTTACGGCGGCGTATGAGCTTTTGAAAAACACCGATATAAAGCCTATCATAATAGAGGAGAGCAATGTTATCGGAGGAATTTCCCAGACTGCGGAGCATAACGGTAACAGAATAGATATCGGCGGTCACAGATTTTTCTCGAAGAATGAGGAGGTAAACGCGCTCTGGCAGGAGCTTATGCCGCTTCAGGCGAAGCCCTCAAAGGACGATATAATCCTCGGTAACGAAAAGCCGATAGCCGCGGAGGGACCCGACCCCGAGCAGGACGAGGTGGTAATGCTTCTCCGTAACCGTGTTTCGAGAATATACTTCCTCAAGAAATTCTTCAAATACCCCATATCGATCAGCGGAGAAACCTTGAAAAATATGGGATTTAAGAACACTATGCGCGCGGGATTCGGTTATTTGTGGTCATGTGTACATAAGCTTCCCGAGGACAACCTTGAGAATTTCTATATCAACCGCTTCGGCCGTCCGCTTTACGAGATGTTCTTTGAGGATTACACCACCAAGCTCTGGGGTGTCAGCCCGAAGGAGCTTTCAGCCGACTGGGGTGCGCAGAGAGTCAAGGGACTTTCGCTCTGGAAGGCTCTTGCCGATGCGGCTACGAAGCCCTTCAAAAAGGATTCCAGCAAGGTTGAGACCTCGCTTATCGAGCAGTATTACTACCCGAAGAAGGGCCCCGGTCAGCTTTGGGAGACTCTTGCCCACAAGGTAGAGGAAATGGGCGGAGAGATAATAATGAATTGCGGCGCGAGAAGAATTGAGACTGACGGTAAGCGTATAAGCGCGGTAATTGCCGAGAGAGACGGACGTGAGGAGCGATTCGAGGCGGATGTATTTTTCTCGAGTATGCCCGTAAAGGACCTTGTCGCGGGAATGGGAGAGTCTGCGCCCGAGAATGTCAGAGAGATTGCGGGAGCGCTTCCTTACAGAGATTTTATTACTGTAGGACTTCTTGTTGACAAGCTCAATATCAAGAACGAGACAAAGATAAAGACGGTGAACAATATCGTTCCCGACTGCTGGATATACATTCAGGAGAGAGAGGTCAAGCTCGGCAGACTCCAGATATTCAACAACTGGTCGCCTTATATGGTCAAGGACTTTGAAAACACCGTTTGGATAGGACTTGAATATTTCTGCGATGAGGGCGACGAGATGTGGTCTATGAGCGATGAGGACTTCATTAAATTCGCAACCGACGAGCTTACGAAGATAGGCGTTATCTCCGACGGAAGCGTTATTGACAGTGTTCGCTTCAAGATAAAGAAGGCTTACCCCGCTTACTTTGGAAGCTACGAGAGATTCGACGAGGTCAAGGACTACCTCTCGGGTATCGACAACCTGTGGTGTATCGGAAGAAACGGTCAGCACAGATACAACAATATGGACCATTCAATGCTTACGGCAATAGAGGCTGTCCGTGCGATAGCCAAGGGCGAGACCTCGAAGGATACAGTCTGGGGTGTTAACACCGAGAAGGAATACCATGAGCAGAAGGAATCCGAGGAAAGCAAGTCATGACGGATAAAGAAAAGACCGCCGCTCCGTGTGAGAGCCGCGGTTCCGAGAAGAAGCTTTTGGCTAAATTCATAAAAGCGCCGAACGCGGTTTTTGAGATAATAGCTACCGTGGCTTTTATGATTCTCGGCTTATGGACGCTTTTATACTATATTACGGGTCCCGCTCTCGGATATTTTCATTCCGACTGCTCGGACTCTCTGCTCTGGTCAAGGGTAATGCTTGAGAGCGGCGAGATTCTCTCGGAGGATTTTGCCTATGCGGCGATACTTCCGTTCGGCTCTCCGATATGGATGGTGCCGATACTGAAGCTGTTTGGATACACAATGAAGGCGCACGTTATCAGTATGTGTGTGTTTACTGTGATATTCCTGTTCTCGGCGCTCTTTATGTTCAGAAGTATGAAGTGGCGTTATTCTATGAGCGCGGGAGCGGTGTTCTGCCTTTCAATGCTTCTGTCGGGTTCGGTGAAGCTCCGCGAGATAATGTGGGAGCACGTCATATATTACAGTCTTGGAATACTCTTTCTGATGCTGCTTCTCGGACTTGTGTTCAGGCTATACGGAAAGCTATCGGGATACCCGAATATGAAAAAGTCCGACAAGATATGGGCGGTAATCTACGCGGTGCTGCTTCTGCTTCTGTGCGCGGGTTGCGCGACCGACGGAGCGCAGGTTTTGGTGCTTACGGTGCTTCCCGTAGCGGGTGCGATTGTTGCGTATACTCTGTTTGACAGGGAAAACAGGCTTAACTCCGACGCCTCAATCAAGAGATACGCAGTCTGCGGAGTTATGGCGATAGGAGCGGTTATAGGATTTCTCGTTCTCAACGTGATAACCAAGAACGGTGAGATATATTCGGGCTACGGAACAGCATATTCGGGCTGGTCCGCGGTGAGCGAGTGGAAGAACAACGCCGATTTGTTTATAACACAGTATTTCAGTCTGTTCGGTATTTCGCCCGACCTCAAGGAGACTCTGTTCTCTACAGGTTCGATTATGACGCTGATTTCTGTAGTTGGGGCGCTGATAGTGCTCGTTTGTCCGTTTATACTTTTATTCAGCTACAACAAGCTTTGCGATGAGTATTCAAAAATAGTGGCGTGGGCGCACCTCGTTGTGACTGCCGCCATAATGGTTGGATTTGTTTGCGGACGTCTTTCAAACGTGAACTGGAGACTGACTCCTTTTCTCGGAAGCTCAATAATAGCTACGCTTGTTTACGTGAAGCATCTTCTCGGAAACGGAATTGTTTTCCGCAGAGTGGGCGCTGTTCTTGCCGCCGTGCTTCTTTGCGTGAGCGTAGGCGTCTCGGCTGTTATTCTTGATATGCCCGAGGATTTCGGAAAGGACGACCCGCTCGAGCAGGTTGCCGATACGCTTGAGGAGAAGGGATATGACCGCGGATACGCGACCTTCTGGAACGCGTCGGAGACAACCCTGCGCTCGGATAGCACTGTCGAGGTCGTTACGGTTGATATAAACAACGGTACTGTCCTTCGCAGAGCGTATCAGACTATGAATTATTGGTTTGATGATGTCGACGGTCAGGAAAATTATTTCCTGCTCCTCGATAAAAACGAGTATGTTACGGTAAAGGGAAGTATGTATTACCGTGAGCTTATAGCTACCCGAAACGTGATAGATGATTTCGAGTGCGCGGGTTATTACATAATCGTCTTTGACGGTAATATTTTTTAAGGAATACGAATTATTAAGGGGAACTTTTTTCAAAGTTCCCCTTAAATACTTTTTTCTATTTATCCAAAAATTCAAAAAAATCTTTTGAGTAGCGTTCAAAATCCGAGAGACAAGCGCTTACGTGGTGTACTCCCTCGTAGATGCGGAGCGATGTATTTCCGCCCGCGGAGTGATTTTCATATGACATTTCCACGGGTACTGTTTTGTCTTCCGTGCCGTGTATAAGCAAAATCGGGAGCTTGGATTTTTTTATCGCCTCGACGGTTGAGGCATCTCTGAAGTCGAAGTTCGCGAGAATTCTCGACCAATAATTCATAAAATAAATAAGAGGTATGGGCGGGAGCCTATATTTTACCTTCAAGCGGTACTTTATAACAGCCCACGGAGTGGAAAATCCGCAATCCGCGACAATGGCGCGTACATTTTCGGGAAGTCCTGTTTCGGTGGACATTATCACACTCGCCGCGCCCATTGAAAGACCGTAAAGATATATTTCGGTATCCTCGCCGAAGCGTTCGACGGCGTATTCGCACCAGGATTTGCAGTCATAGCGCTCAAGGGCACCGAAGCCAATATATTTTCCCTCGCTTCTTCCGTGCGAACGCTGGTCGGGGAGCAGCAGGGAATATCCGTTCCCGAGTATTTTTTCGCAAATAAGAGAGAATTCTGCGGCGGCACAGGAGCGGTAGCCGTGAAAGGCAATTATGAGCTTATTTGTCTTTTGAGAAGAGGGAATATAGGAGCCGACGAGCTTGAGTCCGTCACGCGAGAGTATGCAAACGGTCTCCTTTTCAAGACGCTCGTATTCTCTTATAGCCGCAACCGCCTCCGCGCCCTTGCGCTCGTAGCGTTCGATATCAACTACTCCGTTTTTGGCGGGGTCTCGTAGGGGATTACGCGCACAGGCGTGAAGAAAGGTGAAATATCCCGCTATGAGCAGGAGAGTTCCGACCGATATGATGCTTATTGCTATGATAAAAAATACGTTCATATTTTAACTCCGGTTAGACTAAAGTCTTTTTATACGGTATATTTCCCCCGAAACGGCATAACCTAATCATACGATTTTTCGGGCGAAAGCGGGGGAATAGCTATGACAGGGGAAAAGATAAAGGAAAAAGCGCGGGAGAAGGAAAAAGAGCGTCGCGTAGGCGGATTTTATTGCCCGATAAAAAGGCTGTGCGACCTTCTTGCCGCATATATACTGCTGCTCATTTTGTATATCCCTATGCTCATTATCGCTCTCGCGATAAAGCTCACCTCAAAAGGCGGGGTTATCTTCAGGCAGATAAGGGTAGGGAAAGACGGTGTGAGGTTTGTTTGCTATAAATTCCGAACTATGCGCTCCGACGCGCCCTCCCAGCTATCTACCGCCGAATTTACCGACGCCGACAAATATATAACCGCCGTGGGGCGATTTCTACGGAAGACCAGCCTTGACGAGCTTCCGCAGCTCTTTAACGTACTCAACGGAGATATGAGTATCGTCGGTCCGAGACCGCTCATACCCTCCGAGAGCGAGGTTCATAAGAGACGCTCCGAGCTTGGTGTGTACAGTGTTCGTCCGGGGATAACGGGACTCGCGCAGGTCTGCGGCAGAGACACGGTGAGTGACGGTGAAAAGGTGCGATATGATGCCGAATATACGGAAAATCTGGGTGCGCTCACCGATATGAAAATAATCCTTTTGACATTTTTCAAGGTATGCTCCTGCGAGGGAGTCGGACTTTCGGGTGAGAAAGAACGGTCTTGACAAAATAGCCCGTATATTTTATACTGTTTATAGAAAAACAGTTAACGGAGGCTGACTGCAATGATAAGAGACCGAAAGAGAATAGCGCGGACATTCATTAAATACGGAAGACTTGGACTTGCCTCCTCTGGGCTTGATGTTCTCGATATATATGCGAGAATAAAGGGAAGCTCCCGCACAAGGGAGGAAGCGTATCGGCTTCTGGCGGTATGTGATACCGTGAGATTTTTGAAGATAAGCGGAAAGGAAGAAGCGCTCGGAGCCGTTCAGGAGATATATTTCCCCACACGCGGCACGGAGTATTCAAAAAGCGAGATAAGCGGAAGAGTTATCCGCTATTCGCAACGGCACAACTGCGACGAGCGCACAGTCTACAGACGCCTTGCCTACGCCATCAGCGTATATGAAGCGGTGCTTGAAAGCTATAAATAAAAGGTTTCGGGAGTGGAGACACTCCCGAATTTTATTCTTCAGCTTCGGTGTTTTTATTCTTCATATTCCCCGTGAGAAGCTCAAAAAGGCGGTCGTCGGGTGAGATTTTTATGAGAAGAGACTCTCCGCACTCCTCGGAGAAAATATAGTATTGCTCGGCGGGAGACATATCCACACAGTAATTGAAGAGCTTTCTGCCCTTTCGCTCGGAGTCGGCGCTCTTTTTGTTCTCCTTTGTCACCTTTACTATCTTTTCTATTCCGTCAAGCCCTATTCTGCATACGGTTATGCGCGAACGGCGCTTAAGCTCGGTAACGGTGAAATCGAGTTCGCCGTCGTCGTTCTCAATTATAGCGTAGGCATATGTGCTATAGACATATCTGCCGAGTATCATAAGAGCCACACCGAGGATGATTACGGCGACAAGCTGCATCAGAGCACGGTACGGCAGAGAGGGAATAGTGGTAAAAAACATAGCCAGAAAAGCTGTTATTATCATAATAACAGAGGTGTATTGAGCGGCTTTGTTTGACTTTTTTGGGATTATTTCGTACATATTCGTCGTCCTTTTCGAAAAAATGAGGGTGTTAATAAAAATATCCTTGAAATTCTGCGCTGTTGGTGATATAATAGTCACATTATATTATTATACCATATGGAGGAACAATGTCAAGAGTCAGTCGGGGATTTAAAATTTTCGGATGGATAATAAAATTTCTTTTTACTCTCCTTGTCGCGCTTGTTTGCGGCTTTCTGCTTTGGAGAATTTTTTCCTCATCCGATCCCAAATCTATGAAGACGGTTTCGGTCAACGACGGCATATATGAGGCTTACGAGGAATCGGACGAGAACCTGTATATTTTCAGGCAGGAGCAAAGCTCTACCACCAGAGCCGAGCATAACGCGGGATATTTTTCTGTTACGAGAGCGATATTCGTACCGGAAGCGAATCAGGTTCAGGTCGTTTTGAGATATAATAACAGTACGATAAAAAATCTCAAGAGGGATTACTCTCTTGAGCAGCTTCCCGAGAGAGCGGACGACCTTTTCGATGTCAGCTTGTTTTTTGCGGTAGACCTTACTCCCGAAAACAAGGATGACAACGATACTCTCTCCGAGGAGGGAACGAGAACCTTCAGATGCTCGTCGGAGCAGGTTCTGAAGGATGAAAAGAATCTTTATAACTACAGAAAATTCGTGTTTGACCTTGACGAATGCGGAGAGGACCTCGACGAGCTTCTCGATTCGGGACTTCTGCTCGCGGTATACGCGGACGTATATTACGTTGAGGATATGAACCTTGATGAGGAGGCATACGGCACCCTCTGTCTTTACGATTACGCGACGAAGAAGGAGACAGTCAAGCTCTCGTCCGCCGACAGACGTGCTATCGAGGCGTGGACGCCCGAGGATTGATTATGAGTGACAGAAAACCTTTGAAAAGAATAGCGGCGATACACGACCTGTCCTGCTTTGGCAGATGCGCCCTCACCGTGGTGATGCCTACGCTTTCCTCTATGGGATATCAGGTCATACCTGTCCCCACGGCGCTCCTTTCGAGCCACACGGGCGGATTTACCGATATGTATTTTGAGGATATGACCGACGCTATGGGAGAAATATCCGAGCATTTTGAGCGTCTCGGCTTGAAGTTTGACGCCATATATACGGGATTTCTCGGAAGCGAGGAGCAGATAGACGTCGTGCTTGAGTTTATAAAAAGATTCTCGGATGAGGATACCTTGATTTTTGTCGACCCTGTTATGGGAGACGACGGTGTGCTTTATTCGACCTATACCACAAGGCTCCGTGACAGAATGAAGGAGCTTTGCGCGGTTGCCGATATTATCACGCCGAATGTTACGGAGGCTTCCTTCCTTTCGGGAATTGAGTATAAGGATACCTCGGATTATACCGAGAGCGATGCCTTTGCTTACGCCGAGGAGCTGCGCGGCGCTCTGGCGGAGCTTGGCAGAAGCAAGATAATAATAACGGGAATTCCCCACAGGGGAGATATGTTCGGAACGTACGGACATACCGAGAGGGAATTCTCCGACGGATATATGTACAGTGTCAAACGAGTTCGCAAATCATATCCGGGCACGGGAGACCTGTTCGCATCGGTGCTTCTCGGCTGTATTATGGCGGGTGAGGCGCTTGGAGATGCCGTCAGATTCGCATCGAATTACATTTGCGAGGTTATGAATTATTCGGCGGGGTTTGACACACCTGTGCGCGAGGGCGTGGCGTTTGAGCGCTTTTTGGGTGAGCTTTCCGATAGGACGGTGAGATAAGATGGAGCAGAAAAGATTTACGAAAAACGACGATGGATTTATATGCGTCCATTGCGGAAAAGAGGTAAAGCCGCTCGGATATACCTCGAGAGACCATTGTCCTTTCTGTCTTTGGTCGGTGCATCTTGACTTAAATCCCGGTGACCGCGCGAACGACTGCCACGGCAATCTCGTTCCCGTGAAGGCTACCGTTGACGCCAAAAAAGGATTTGTTATAATATACAAGTGCGATAAGTGCGGAGAGATACACCGCAACAGGGCGGCTAACGAAGCAAAGGTACAGCCCGATAATATCAATCTTATAATTAAATTGACCTCGGCGGAGGTTGACGGACTGTGAGAACGCTTGATATTGAAAAAACGGCGGGTATGGTCGAGAACGATGTGACAAGGCTTGAGTTTTGCGACGATGTGTATGTTGTAGACAGCTCAAGAGAGTTTTCTGTCGTTTGCGCACGGAGTGCCTCCGCGCGGTTTTCGGTGGGAGATGATTTCCGCGAATCCCTCACGCCCGAGGAGACCGAGGCGCTTCGGCGCTATCTTCTTTCCTTTGAGTCAAGACCTATGCTTCTGCGCACCGACGAGGGACTCGCGCTCGTATACGCCGACGCATTTCCCTCGACACTGAATTTTCTGATTTGCTATCCGGATATTGTCGGAGAGCTTGAGTCTTCGGATATATTTGCACTCGGCTCGGAGCTTGGTATTTTTGTGCCGCCGATATACGCCTCACCGTGAGAGATGCGCCGAGCCGATAAAAAAGCCGCGGCGCGGATAAGGCAGAGCATGGTTGCGGCGGAGGCTGTCTTTAAGCGCGATGAGCTGTCGATGACTCTCGGCGGACAGAATATCTTGGAGATTCTCACAAGGGCGGCGCTTGACGCGGCATCCTTTTCGGGCTGCGGAGTAAGTGTTGGGGTACCCGCTGATATAACTCTCGGAGATGGCTTCGACCGCCATCTGTTCGGAATGTTTCTTTTGCTTTTCTTTATGTCGGCAAGGGAAAACAGTCCCGAAAGACGCGCGAAGGTAGTGATGTCCGATGGCTTTGAGGGACTTGTTGTGAGAGCGGAATGTGAGGTTTTTGAGGATAGGGCTTATCGGATAATGCCACTTATAAATACGGTATCCTCATTCTCCGAAAGATACAATATCAGATGTAGTTGTGCGCTTAACGGCAACAGACTGACGGTGGAATTCTGTCCCGTGCGAAAGGATTGGTCGCTTCTGGATATGAAGACATCCTTTGTCTTTGATTGGAAAAGCTAACTGAATACGATAAATTTCAAGAGGCGCCGATATCGGCGCCCTTTTGAATGCTGATGATACAAAAGTGACAAATGATTAGATGAGATTTTGTGCATTTGCCTAAAAAAATAAAAAATGTGTCAAAAAAAAGTATATTTCAAAAAAAATGAGTACATTATAATTAGATATTTAAATTTCGAATGAAATTGTTTTCGGGAGGTGTAAAAATGAGTAAATGTATTCGCGATGTATTTCTTGAGCGTGAAAGGGAAACCCTGTCAAAATATGCCTTTCTCACTTCCGAAACCAGAGGCAGAGAGCATCCGTACATTCCTTGCGAGAACAGAACAGAGTTCCAGAGGGATAGAGATAAAATAATACACTCGCACTCCTTCCGCCGACTGATGAATAAAACGCAGGTATTCCTCGCTCCCGTGGGCGACCACTACCGAACGAGAATGACTCACACGCTTGAGGTGGCGCAGATAGCGAGGATTATAGCGAGAGCGCTTCGGCTTAACGAGGACCTGACCGAGGCGGTGGCAATGGGGCACGATATAGGTCACACCCCGTTCGGTCACGCGGGAGAGTTTGCTCTCCAGCAATGCTTCGACCCCGAGTTCACGCATTACCGTCAGAGCCTTCGTGTTGTTGAGAAGCTTGAAAACAACGGCGAGGGACTTAATCTGACGTGGGAGGTGCGTGACGGAATAGTCAACCATACGGGTAAGGATATGGCGGCGACGCTTGAGGGCGTTATAGTCAAGTTTGCCGACAGAATTGCTTACATAAACCATGATATAGATGACGCTTGTCGCGCGGGAATACTCACTATAGAGGATATACCGAGCTGGATAAGAGACGTACTTGGCAACGGACATTCCGAGAGAATAAATTCTCTTGTTACGTCTATAATAAAGGAAAGCACAGACAAAAATGAGATAAAACCCGAGGAGGAGGTCGGCAAGGCTATGTCGGCACTGCGGGATTTCCTCTTTGAGAGGGTATACAGAAACCCCGTGGCTAAATCCGAGGAGGGCAAGGCGAAGGAGCTTCTGATGAGACTTTATGAGTATTATGTCTCTCATAGCGACAAAATGCCCGAGCTCTATCGTGATAACTGCGAGGCGGAGGGCGTCCAGCGGTGCGCTTGTGATTTTGTCGCGGGAATGACCGACAGATACGCCATAGAGGTCTATTCCGACCTTTATATCCCCAAGGTTTGGCGAGGTACCCATTGATGATACCGAGAGAGATAATAGACGAAATAGTATACAGAAACGACATAGAGCACGTGATAGGCTCTTACGTTACTCTGAAGAGAGCGGGTTCTAACCTCAACGGTCTTTGCCCGTTCCATAGCGAGAAAACACCTTCGTTTACGGTATTTCCCGCCACCAAAAGCTTTTATTGCTTCGGCTGCGGAGCGGGAGGGGATGTTATCACCTTTGTGATGAAGGCGGAAAACCTCGATTACGCGGATGCCCTTCATAATCTTGCGGCAAGGGCGGGGATAACTATTCCCGAGGATGAGAACAGTGTGGGTGAGAAGACTATACCGAGAAAGCGTATTTACGAGATGAATCTCGCGGCGGCGAAATTTTTCAGAGACTGCCTGTTTAATCCCGAATACGGCGCCGAGGCTATGAGATATCTTGCCGAGGAGCGGCGACTCGGAATGACCACGATAAAGCGCTTCGGGCTCGGCTTCTCGCCGAATAACGCCTGGATGCTGACCAACCATATGCACTCGCTCGGATATACCGACGAGGAGCTTGTCGCGGGATTTTTGTGCGGAAAAAGCAAGAAAACAGGAAAGCCTTATGATTATTACAGAAACAGAGTTATTTTTCCGATAATCGACACGCTTGGAAATATAGTCGCCTTCGGCGGCAGAGTTATGGACGATTCCAAGCCGAAATATCTCAATACCTCTGATACACCCGCGTTCAAAAAGAGCCGACATCTGTTTGCCCTGAATTTCGCGAAGAATCACTCGGCGGAACAGATGATACTCTGCGAGGGGTATATGGACGTTATCGCCCTACACGCGGCGGGGTTTGAGAACGCGGTCGCAACACTTGGAACGGCGATAACCTCCGAACAGGCGAGAATATTTGCCAAGTACACCAAGAAGGTCATAATTACCTACGATTCCGACAGCGCGGGACAGACCGCGGCGGATAAGGCAATGAGACTTCTCGGCGAGGCGGGAGTTGACGTGAGGGTGCTTAAGCTGTCAGGCGCGAAGGACCCCGACGAATATATCAGGAAATACGGCAAGGATGCCTTCAGACAGGTTATCAGCGAGAGCAAGAGCGGCTTTGATTATAAGCTCGATAAGGTACTTGCCGCGCGGGATATTTCTATAGCCGAGGAAAAAATAAAGGCGGCGAGTGATGTCTGCGCGATAATTGCGGGGTATTATTCGGGCGTTGAGCGGGAAATATATATTCTGTCAGCGGCGAAGGCGCTCGGACTCTCAAGGGATGTTTTGCTTACCGACGTTGAGCGAATCAGGCACCGAATGAAGCGCGAGGCTGATGCCAAGCAGAGCAGAGACGCGGTTATGGCGGCAAAAAATCTCGACAACCACGTGAACAGAGACGCGGCAAAGCATATCAGAGCGAATGCCGCCGAGGAGGCGCTCATAGGATTGATGCTCATATATGACGAGCTACGTGCCGAGGTTGCGGGAGGGGGACTTGATTTAACTGCCGACGATTTTATGACCGAGTTCGGCAAAAAGGTGTTCGTGGCTCTGTGTGAGCTTGAACGCGGTGAGTTCGGCTTCTCAAAGGCTATGCTCGGCGCGAAATTTACCGTCGACGAGATGGGAAAGCTCGAGCAGATTGAGCAAAACAGGCGAAAATATACTAAAAATGACAAAGAGGTGCTTGTCGAGTGCATAAGAAACCTCAAGGAAGAAAAGAACAAGTCCGAAAATCAGGACGATATCAACTTCTGGCTGAACAGTAAGCGCACCAAAGTGCAAGAGAGCAAGAATAAGAACGGTTAAAAAATAATACATATAAAAAGGATTGATAAAATGGTAGAGAACGAAATTAAAGAAATCAACGAAGAAACAGAAGCGACCGAGGCAACCGAGTCGCATAAGGAAGAAAAAAAGCTTGACGTGAACGACCTTATCGAAAAGGGTAAAAAGGGTGCGCTCTCGACAAGCGACCTCGATGAGATGATTGAGGAGC
>JAFTHJ010000063.1 GCA_017457465.1 Clostridia bacterium
ATACAGGTGGGGATTATGCAGCACGATTCCTTTTCGTGGGAGGTTCTCGGCTCGAAATTCATACACCTGAACACGATAAGCGACGAGAGCAGAAAGATAGACAGAACTCTGAAAAACTGGCTCAATGAGATGGATAATACACAGAGAGCGGATTTCGTTGAGGCGGTATATGAAACGCTCACCGCGACGAACGCCACAACGCTTACAGATATAAGCACCGATAAGATAAAGCTTCTTAAGGCATGGAACGGACTCAATGACGAAAATAAGGCTATTATTATGAAAAGCATTCGTCTGCTTTTCAAGGAAAATATGAAGCTTCTGAAGCCGAAAAAGAAAGAAAAATAAATATAAACGGGAGGCAATGCCTCCCGTTTTGTTCTTTTAATCTTTTCGTTTTAGGACCGTCGGGGACGCCGGTCCCTACAAGGTTTGGTGTGATTTGTTCGTATATTTATACCCCAACGGCAGGGTGATATTAAAAAACAAAGGCTTCCCCTTGAGGGGAAGGCTTTCGTAAGCTTTAACTCTTCGCATATCTTCACCCCAACCGCAAGGTGAAATTTTCAAATCTTCCTCGGTAGGGGATGGCGCCCTCGACATCCCGTTTTGTTGTTTTTAATCTTTTCGTTTTAGGACCGGCGTCCCCGACGGTCCTACAACCCACAATTAAAAATAATAAAATGGGTTAGCCTCTCCCAGCTTTAAAGTTTTTGAAGGGAGCGCGAGGGAAACTTTTTATAAAAAGTTTCCCTCGCATAATCCTTATATATTGAACATCATCTCACCGTAAGAGGGGAGAGGCCAGTATTCGGTTGAGGTAAGCGTTTCCATTTCGTCTACGAGAGCGCGGAGAGCGTTCATTATCGGGATAACACTATCCTTATACATTTCCGACTTCTTCTCGTAGTCAGCTTCCTTGGCGACATCCGCCTCTGCAGCTTTAAGCTCGTCAAGCTTCTTATACGCCGCCGAATTCAACGCAGAAAGCTTTGTGATAATATCTCTCTCCACGTCGGAACACGCCTCGGGGAGCACGGCAACCTTTGCCGCCAGAGAGTTCGCCACGTCACCGATATAGGCATTCACCGCGGGAATAATATCTCTGCTCACCATTTCTATCATAGTAAGCGCTTCGATATTGATTATCTTCGCGTAATTTTCAAACAGAATATCCTTTCTGGAGTTTACCTCAATCTCACTCATAACGCCGTGGCGCTTGAAAAGCTCGATGTTCTTGGGGAGATTATAGCACTTATACGCGTCAACAGAGGTCTTCAGATTGAGCAGTCCTCTTCTTTCAGCCTCTTTTTCACACTCCTCGGAGTATCCGTTACCGTCAAATACAATTCTGCGATGCTCGGCAAAAGTATCCTTTATAAGCTTCGCAACGGCAGCATCGAAATCCTCCGCCGCCTCAAGTATATCGGCAAACTGACGGAAGCTCTCGGCAACGGCGGTGTTAAGCACGATATTCGGCATCGCGATATTCTGGGAGGAGCCGAGCATACGGAACTCAAACTTGTTACCCGTAAAGGCAAAGGGAGAGGTTCTGTTTCTGTCGGTCGTATCCTTGCGGAATGTCGGGACAGAGGGAATACCGAGGTCCATAATACCCGCTTTCTTGCCCTGATATGTATCTCCGTTCACGATAGAATCGATAATACTGTCAAGCTCCTCGCCGAGGAAGACAGAAACTATAGCGGGGGGCGCCTCATTCGCGCCGAGACGGTGGTCGTTACCCGCAAAGGCAACAGAATTTCTCATCAAATCCTGATAATCGTCAACCGCCTTGAGTATAGCGGCAAGCATAAGCAGGAATTTTACATTCTCGGCAGGAGTCTTACCCGCGTCGAGAAGATTCTTTCCGCCGTCGGTGTTGAGCGACCAGTTGTTGTGCTTACCCGAGCCGTTAACACCTGCGTACGGCTTCTCGTGGAGCAGACATACAAGACCGTGCTTCTCGGCGGTCTTTTTCATATACTCCATTATAAGCAGATTCTGGTCGACCGCTATATTAGTGGTCGAGTATATCGGAGCCAACTCGTGCTGTGCGGGAGCCGCCTCGTTGTGCTTTGTCTGTGAGTTTATACCAAGCGTCCAGAGCGAGTGGTCAAGGTCTGCCATAAAGGCGCTTATTCTCGACTTGAGGGGGCCGAAATAATGGTCTTCAAGCTCCTGTCCCTTGGGAGCTGGGGCGCCAAAGAGGGTTCTGCCCGTGTATATCAAGTCCTTGCGCTTGTTATACATTTCCTTGTCTATCATAAAATATTCCTGTTCGGCGCCGACAGTCGTTGTAAGACGCTTGGTTGTCGTGTCGCCAAAGAGGCGGAGAATACGGAGTCCCTCTGCGCTTATCGCGTCCATTGAACGGAGCAGGGGAGTCTTTGTGTCAAGCGCCTCGCCCGTATAGGAGCAGAACGCGGTAGGTATATAAAGAGTTCCGTCCTTGACAAAGGCATAGGAAGCGGGGTCCCACGCGGTATATCCGCGCGCCTCGAAGGTTGCTCTCAGTCCCCCCGAGGGGAAGGACGAAGCATCCGACTCGCCCTTGATAAGCTCCTTGCCCGAGAACTCCATAACTATCTTGCAGTTGCCCACGGGGGAGATAAAGGAATCGTGCTTCTCGGCGGTCACGCCCGTGAGGGGCTGGAACCAGTGCGTGTAGTGAGTCGCGCCCTTCTCAATAGCCCAGTCCTTCATCGCGTTGGCGACGACGTCAGCCACCGAGGCATCTATCGTTCTTCCGGTCGCGATAGTTTTTGTAAGCGATTTATAGACCTCCTTGGGAAGTCTTTCACGCATTATTTCATCATTGAAAACCATACTTCCGAATATTTCGGGTATACTCTGCATTGTGTAAAAATCCTTTCTGTTTACGGTTTACCAAGAAATGATATACCACAAAGTGATATTTGTCAATAGTTTTTTGTCAGTTTTTGATATTTTTCTCAATAAGTGGCATTATCGAGATACCATTCGCCGTCCTGTTTTATAAGCGATATACGCACAGTGGGTCTGTTATCGGGCTCACTCTCGAGATATGTCTCTATCTCCACGTTTGCAAACTCCGAGCTACCGGGCTTGACCACCTTTGCCGTGGAAAAATCGTATATTCTCTTGCCCTTTATCAGAGAATCGTATTCGTCAGACTGCATCAGCCATACGTTTCCGTCGCTTTCCTCGTAGCTGAAATATCTCGCGCCGAGTTTTCCGCTCTTATCCTCGGATATCACCGCTCCCGTAAAGAGCATCTCGTATATACCCTCGAGATACTGGTCGGAATATACCGTTTCGGCATATTCCTTTATCTGCTCTATTGAGGTATACGGCGCGTCGAGACGGACGTAGCTATAACCCTCGGGCTCCTCGCCGTCGTAATAGAAATCGTAGGTCTTCTCCTCATACTCAACAGGGTAATAGTGAATACCATCCGCCGAATATATCGGCTCCTCACCGCTCTTTTTTGAGGTCAGCTTCTGCAGATATTTCACATTCTGACGGCGGTATTCATAAACCGTACCGTAAGTCTCGTCGGTCATCGTGTAGTAATAGTATGTATTATCACCCTCGGCGGAGCTTTCGACCTTCTTCGGCTTCTTTCCGAGATATTCGTATACCGTGCCGAGAGTTTCGTCCTCTATAGTGTAATATTTATACTTTTTCTTGGTGGCATCGTCTGTAAATACTCCCTCGGTCTTTTCCTTACCCTCGGGGTTGTATTCGGTTTCGTAATAATAAATCTTTTGGTTTTTCTCGGTCTTCTCGTAGAC
>JAFTHJ010000064.1 GCA_017457465.1 Clostridia bacterium
ATATTCGGTTCAAGCACGGTCTGGTTATCACCGCACATTGTATAAATTCCGTTACGGCTCACCTTTACTATTCGGTGCAGAACGAACTGTCCGTTGTCACGGCGATAAAACGCGATATCGTTTCGCTTCAAGGGAGCTTCCGAGCGGCGAAGCACGACCGAGTCCTCGCCTTGCACTATGAGCGGAAGCATACTTGTTCCTCTCGGATACATACGGAATTCCCCGCCCGACGCAAGAACCTCTTCGATTAAGTCTATCGTGTCCGCAAGATAAAATTCGTTGTTATTCAAGAATATTTGCTCCTTGCAATGTATTTATAAAGGCATCGACATCAGCCTGTACGGTCTTCTCATCTATATCGTATTCCTCGGTAATGCGCCTGACAATATCAGCCTTTTCGCTTCCCACAGAGAGCATATCCCAGATTATGCGTCCTGTCTCATTGAGTCTTATCATTCCGTTGAATATCTTGGTTGCCTCGCCCAGAGCAACAACGATGGTTTGTCCAGCAACCTCTCTTACAACAAATCCGGATTTTATTTTCATAGTTCTATACCTCAATTATCATTATTCATACCGTTATAAGCCACGGTTGCGGCTTCATCGTCCATATTGCACTTCAGTAAGTAGCACGGAACCTGCATAAGTGTTTTGTCGAGAAGCGGAAAAAGCGCGTCGAGCGTTGCCGCATCTCTCGGCGTGAGTATCTGCTGGAACACTCGCAAAACCGCGTCAGACGCGGGAATACGCTCAATGGAATTGGTGGGTGAGCGTTCTATGAAGCAGAGCGCGCGGAGCGGCACCGAATCATTCACAGCAAAGCCCTCCTTGCCACACCACGGAGTTCCATACGCAATAAATTCGCCGTCAAGATATCTGACTATAGGCTTGTCTCCATTTATGATACGAACCTTATCTCCGAATACCCTCTGCCAGATTGCGATATGAGTTGATTTTCCCGTACCGCTTTTAGCCGCAAAGGCGTATCCCTTACCCTCGTATTCGATAAGAGCGCTGTGAAGCAGATATGAATTGAATTTAACAGGAAGCTGATAACAGATATTTCTGTAAACACAGACTCCCTCCGCATAGCCTCGCGATACCGCTACCTCCGCTACCGATATTTCATCGTCGATTTCTTTATCGCTTACCGAAACACTGATATCGTAATCCTCGCACTCGTCTATTATATAGTCCTTGCACAAGGCTCGTACATAGTTATATTTGTTTTCTATCCGAATCTTCAAATCGGCGATTTTTATATAAAGCATAACAATCCCCTTAAAAGAACAAAATATATCTCTATACAATTATATCACATTGCTGTCTATATTTCAAGCATAAAAAAACAATCACCGTGCCAAAAATAAAGCTTGGTGATTGTTTATATTCAATAAAAGCTATCAGAAAAGGTCTATATTGTCAACGGTATATCTGAACATCTTACTCTGCAGATACTTTCTGTTACCGACAAGATAGTCTCTTACGTGCTTGAGATTCGTGGGCTTTATTGCCTTGAACTCTCGGAGGGCGTTAGCCATATCTGTCTCGCCGTTCAGCTCTATCGCTGAAGCTATAAAGTTAACGGTCTCGTCGGAAGCGAGGTCAAAGCATCTCCAACCCGCGTCGAAATCGCGCTCTGCCAAATCAAACAAAAGCTTATATCCGACAAGAGGCTTGAAAGCGTCATCCATCTCCAGATAAGGATTATCAAAAACTCTGTCTGTCCAGATTTTCCCCTCGGAGGGAGCGTATGCCGCGAGATATCGGTTCATTCTGACATTTATCGTCTGAAATGTGAGCTTCTGAACCGCGATGTTTTTATTGGTTTTACTGTTGAATAGGAAGTAGTTTGGCTTCGTATCTCCAAAAAGGAGGAAAAGATAGCCAAGCTCCGCCGCAAGTGCCAGAACAAGCACGGAAATTATTATGAGAAGCGCCTTCGCGAGACCGCTTCCGTCGTACACGATACCGACTACAAGCAGAACAACAAAAAGGATTGCCGCCACTATACTTGCGATACCGACTATAAGTCTGATTTTCTTTTGATCCATTTTAATCTCCATTCCGAAACTCGGCGTATGTATCACTCGGGTTTCCAATATTCAGTTAATTATAACACATTACTTTCGGAATGTCAATAAACAATAAATAAAAATAATAGGTATTTCTCTTTTCTGTTTTTTAAAACAAATTTTTTCTTTTTTTGATTTATCTGTTGAAAATTTCTTGATAAAGGTGTATAATGTTAAATATGTAAAAAACAACCCAAGGAGTAAAAAATGGTAGAAATTTTCAGAGACATTGTTGTCAATCTAAACTTTGCCAACGGCGGTTGGCGCTACATAGTTATGTGGCTTATCGGCGGATTGCTTATTTATCTCGCGATAAAGAAGGATATGGAGCCTACGCTTCTGTTGCCACTCGGCTTCGGAACGATTATGGTAAACCTCCCTCTCTCGGGAGCTATCGGTGAGGAGGGCGCTCTTACAACCCTGTTTGAGGCGGGTATCGCAAACGAGCTTTTCCCTCTTATTCTCTTTATCGGTATCGGAGCTATGATAGACTTCGGACCCGTGCTTTCAAATCCAAAGCTTATGATATTCGGAGCGGCGGCGCAGTTTGGTATATTCTTCACTTTCTGTCTCGCCTCCCTCTTCTTCGATACGCCGGATGCGGCATCTATCGGTATAATCGGTGCGGCTGACGGACCTACCGCTATAGTCGTTGCACAGAAGCTTAAATCCAATTACACCGGAGCTATAATGGTCGCGGCGTATTCATATATGGCGTTGGTTCCCATAATTCAGCCCCCTGTTATCAAAGCGCTTACAACCAAAAAGGAAAGACTTATCCGTATGCCATACAAGGGAAAGTCGATATCCAAGACAACAAGAATTCTCTTCCCCATCATAATTACCATTATCGCGGGACTTGTTGCTCCCTCTTCGGTTGCACTTGTCGGATTCCTTATGTTCGGAAACCTTATCAGAGAGTGCGGAGTTCTTAATTCCCTCTCCGATACGGCACAGAAGGTTCTCGCAAATCTTGTAACAATATTCCTCGGTATCACGATAGCAACACAGATGGAAGCTACCAAGTTCCTTCAGTTGCAGACACTTCTCATTCTCGGTCTCGGTCTCTTCGCGTTTATATTCGATACCGCGGGTGGAGTTCTCTTCGCAAAGTTCCTCAATCTCTTCCTCAAGGAAAAGATTAACCCCATGATAGGCGCTGCTGGAATTTCGGCGTTCCCTATGTCGGGACGAGTTGTTCACAAAATGGGACTCAAGGAAGACCCCCAGAACTTCCTGCTTATGCACTCCATCGGTGTTAACGTTTCGGGACAGATTGCATCGGTTATCGCGGGCGGTCTGATACTCAGCTTCTTTATGTGATGAGAGGAGATTACTGATATGAATTTTTTTGATAATGTAAATGTAGGACGTTTCGTTGAAAATTTAAGATATATGGGCGAAGGTATGCTCTGTATCTTTATAGTTATAGGAGTTATAATTCTTTCGATATACGGTATGAATGCCATCTCGGCAAAGATTGAGGCAAGAAAAAAGCCCGAGGACGACGAATAAAAAACAAGCGGAGAGTTCTTTGCGAACTCTCCGCTTTAAATTTATATTATAATATCTTCTCTCCGTCGAACAGAAGAACGCCCTTGCCCGTTCCCATATTGTTACCCTTGCGGATATAATTCTTGATGTTTCTCTGAAGCGTTGTTCTCTCGGGAGCCGCCTCAAAGGTCTCTGGAGAATAATCCACGCCGAAAAGCCTCCAGAAATTGTGATTGCTCTTGTCCTCAACCGCGTCAATGATGTCAAACATCTCATAGAAGCTTCGAAGATTTGAACCATCCGGATAAAGCTCCTTATGAGCGGGATAAAGCATCCAAGAGCTGCAGTATACAGGCAGTATTCCGTCCTTTAGCTCATCGGCAAAGAAAGAATATGCTATCTTGAGAGACTCAATGACACTCTCGGGTGTTACAGGGCCGCTTGAAGGAATGTGACAGTTGAAAACAACGTCGCCTTTCTTGAGAAATCCCTTATAGTCATCATAGGGAAATTTCAGTCTCTCGTATTCGAGTCTGCCGAGTTTTATAACCTTGCATCTGAACATATCGGGATACCACCAGCCAACAAAGGTCCCCCAGCAGTCATGTACATTTTTGCACTCCATAAGCTTACAGGTTAGGTCACCCATAGTGTTGTAATATATGTCTTCGGAGATTCCCTGCTGCCTGTAAATATAACGAAGCGGTCTCGCCGCCAGAAGAAGAAATATCATATGTACAGTATATTTCTCTATATTTGCTTCCTCGGCAACCCTGTCAAGAACCTCTATGAATGACTTGTCTCCCTTCATAAAGAAATCATCCATAGCACTGTAAAGCTCCCCGTAAAGCTCGGGACGAGCCATAAGTGCGTCGTGCTTTTCCTTGAGATACTCTATCGCCTCGGGCGGGAAATTTATGCGTTTAGCAAGTTCTGTGATCATATGTATCAGACTCCTTTTGTTTTTCTTGATTATATCATTAAAAATGGCGTCGTGTCAATAGATTTCAAGTATTTCAAAAAGTTTTATCTGATTTTGAAGATGTATTGCAAATAAAAACAAATACAAAAAGAACATCTGCCACAATAACAGATGTTCTTTTTCGATTAGTTCTGCGAATCTTCTGCGGGAACGTCAACACAACGAACCGCGGTGCGAAGAATTCTTATCTTTGTTCCGTCACGGCTTGTCTCGATAACGAGAGTTTCTTCTTTTATGCTGACAATCTTACCGATGATTCCGCCGATAGTTGTGATTTCATCACCGACCTTCAAAGAATCGCGCATTTCTTTAATCTGTTTCTCCTGCTTCTTCTGGGGCCTTATCATAAAGAAATACATAACCACAAAAAGAGCAACGATTAAAATAATTGAACCTATAGATCCACCCATCAGTTAATTCCTCCAAAAAAATTATCTTAATTATGATACCACAAGTAATGAAAAAAAGCAACAATTTAATTGTAAATTAATTGTTATTGACAATTTACACAAATTTCTCTCAAAAAATAGTCAATTATTTTAATTAATGACACTTGACTTATCGAAATAAGTATGGTATAATAACAAGGTCGTAAAGACATCTGGGTGTGGCGCAGCTGGTAGCGCGCTACCTTGGGGTGGTAGAGGCCGCAAGTTCAAGTCTTGTCACTCAGACCATATCGAGTGTTCATAACACAAAAAATGAACACTCGATATTTTTTTTGCCTAAAATAACTTGTGTTGAGCAGATTTTTCTGCTCTTTTTTGTTTTATACTGCGGTAGTCAAAAAGTTAACTTCCACACCGCTTCTGCTTTCAAGACTTACTCGACGTTTCCTATACCATTCGGGAATTGTTAAGCAACCAACAAAGCGATAGTGGATGATAATTCGTTGAGTCTTATTTTTACCGGAACCCTCAACGTGATAAACTTCTATCTTTTAGATAAGTTCTGTGATGATTATCGGATTCAAGG
>JAFTHJ010000065.1 GCA_017457465.1 Clostridia bacterium
GGTTGTTGCGGAAATGATGGGCGGCTCTCACCCCGCGTATGATTTTTCCAAGGCTTGTCTTGAGGCGGGTAAGCACGTTATTACCTCTAACAAGGAGGTTGTCTCGAATTTCGGCGTTGAGCTTTGCTCTATAGCCGCGGCTCACGGCGTAAGATATCTTTTTGAGGCGAGTGTCGGTGGCGGTATCCCCGTTATCCGTCCTATGATAAACGACCTCGCGTCGAACAAGATAACCAAAATATGCGGTATCCTCAACGGAACCACCAACTATATACTTACAAAGATGCGTGATGAGGGAGCATCCTTTGCGGACGCACTCGCGGAAGCGCAGAAGCTCGGCTACGCCGAGGCAAATCCCTCTGCCGATGTTGACGGAATAGACGCAGCAAGAAAGATAGTTATCCTCGCGGCTCTCGCTTCGGGTAAGCTTATCTCCCCCAAGTCGATATACACCGAGGGTATCACCGCGATTTCCCTGCTTGACACAAAGATTGCGGAATCAATGGGCTACTCAATAAAGCTTATCGGTCAGGCGCACGTATCAAACGACGGACTCTCTGCTCTCGTTTCTCCCTGTATGGTTCCGAACTCCAATCCTCTCTCGAGAATTGACGATGTTTTCAACGGCATTCTCATCGACGCGAATATGGTCGGAGAGGTTATGTTCTACGGTCCCGGTGCGGGTAAGCTTCCCACGGCGAGTGCGGTTGTTGCCGACATAATCGATGTTATCGCGCATATGGGCGAGGAACAGAAGGTCATCGCTTGGGAGGAAGCAAAGGAGTGTGACCTTGCTGACTTTGAGCGCTTCTCCTGCAAGAGAGTATTTATCTCCTCCGCAAAGCTTGACCTTCCCTGCGTCAAGCAGTTCGTTACACTTGACGGAGCTTTCGCGTATCTCACCGACGAGATGACCGAGACCGAGGTCGAGCGCATAAAGGCGGAAAACAGCGCTGTCATTTCTGTATTCAGAGCACTTTAAAAAAGCATATAAAAAGCGTGTCGAAATTCGACACGCTTTTGTTTTTATACAGTTTTTATCCACTTTACGCAGAGCGGCATCCAGGTCGTGGCATGTTCGATTATTCTCTCGGGGATACCCTCGCTCGTCTCTACTGTAGCAAGTGAAGAACCGTGTACGCCCGAGGGATAGATATGCGCCTCAAAGAGTATCTTATTCGCCGCAAGTGCGTTCATAAGCAAAATAGAGTTCTGTATCGGAACCGTACGGTCCGTGGTAGTATGCCATATAAACGCAGGGGGAGTGGTTGAGTCGACGTGAAGCTCGAGCGAGAAAGGCTCGATATCCTCTGCGGTGGGGTTCTCCTTACCTGTGAGCTTCTTGAATGAGCCCAGGTGTCCGAACTCGCCGCCGGAGATAACGGGATAGCAAAGCACCATTCCGTTCGGACGGTTGATTCCCTCGGGGGCTTTTCCCTCGTCAATGCCGAGAGCGGCTCTGACAGGGGCGCTGTTCCAAAGGATTCCGCAGGACGCCGCAAGGTGTCCGCCCGCGGAAAATCCGCCGATAAATATTTTATCGGGGTTGGTGTTATGCTCCTCGGCGTGTTCTCTGACGTATTTTACGGCAAGTGCCGCCTGTATCAGCGGAGCAAAGTCAGCCGCTTCCTCATTGAGCGTGTATTCAAGCAGATATACGTTCATTTCAGCCGCGAGATACTGTCTTACCACAGGCTCTCCCTCGTGAGGAGCGAGTATACGGTATCCGCCACCCGGACAAAATATCATAGCGGGTCTTGGCGCTATCTTGGTTGCGGGATCGCAAACGTATGTGGTAAGTGTGCAATTCGGGTACTTTTCGCTCAATTTTATTTTTTCGTGTAACATATTATTCTCCTCTTATTTGATGTTATTTATCCAACGGATAGAAAGCTCCATCCAAGACTGCACGTGCTCAAGCACCTTATGCGGACGATTTGCGCTGGATGCGATTGTTCCAAGCGAGAGTCCGTGAATACCCTCGGGGTATATATGCGCTTCAAACGGAATTCCGTGGTCGGTAAGCGCGTCGATAAGTAAAATGGAATTCTTTATATGTACGACATTATCCGCAAAGGTATGCCATACAAATACGGGAGGTGTGGTTTCATCGATATGAAGCTCAAGTGAAAACGGCTTCATTTCTTCCTCGGTGGGATTTTCTTTTCCCGTAAGTCGCTTGAACGAGCCGAGATGTCCGAATTTACCCGAGGATATGACGGGATAGGAAAGTATCATTCCGTTCGGGCGGTTGATTCCCTCGGGAGCTTCTCCCGAGTCAATTCCAAGCGCCGCTCTGACAGGTGCGCTGTTCCAGAGTATTCCGCACGCCGCCGCAAGGTGACCGCCCGCTGAAAAACCGCTTATGAATATTTTGTCGGGGTCTGTGTTATGCTCCTCGGCGTGCTCTCTGACATACTTTACGGCGAGAGCCGCCTCAATAATAGGCGCGAAATTCGCGGCGTTCTCTCCGACAGAATATTTGAGCAGATAAACATTCATCTCCGCTCCGAAATATTTTCTGACTATGACCTCGCTCTCGTGTGCCACGATTTGTCCGTATCCGCCGCCCGGGCATACTATCACCGCGCGTCTGGGAGCTATAGGCAACGATTTATCGCAGACGTAAGACGTAAGTGTACAGTCGGGATATTTTTCATCAAGCTGTATTGTTTCGTATATCATTTGATGCTCCTTTTGCTTCTGTAATTATACCGCAAATATTCCGTTTCTGTAATTATACCACAAATATTCTGTTTCTGCAACAAGCTCCCAAAAAAAGACAATTTTATTTTCAAGTTCTATTGACAAGTGTCATTTTTGTGCTATAATATATTCCGTGAGACAGCTCTCACATAAATTTCGTGTAGAAGAGTAAGAATACAGGCGTGAAGTGCTTTGCGGACGGGGAGTTGCCGTGAAGACGAAAAACGGTCATTCGTTTGCGGTTTGTATTCTGCATCCCGCTTCATACGGCATAAGGTCGGATATTCTCCTTCTTTCTCCTTAGCCATATGCAGTTGAGGAAAAGGAGGTATTTTTTATGTCAAAAAGCTCAAAAAAAGTCCCGCGCTCAATCGCGGTGCTCAAAAATCTCAAGGCACTCGCCTGTGCCGCGCTATTTGCCTCATTAAGTATTGTTTGCGGAAAATATCTTGCGATACCCGTGGGGCAGATTCTCCGTTTCAGCTTTGAAAATCTGCCGATAATACTCTCGGGAGTTCTTTTCGGTCCGATACTCGGGTTGATTACGGGAGTTCTTGCCGACCTTGTGGGGTGTGTTCTGGTCGGTTACGCCATAAATCCTATTGTCACCGCGGGAGCGGCAGCTATAGGAGCTGTGAGCGGTATTGTTTCTGTCATTATGAAGAAAAGTCCTCTTTGGGCGAGGTTGGCTCTCTCGGTCTCACTCGCTCACATCTCGGGCTCTGTAATAATAAAGACCTTTGGACTTGCCAGATGGTACGACTTTCCGCTCTACGAGCTTATGCTCTGGCGACTGCTTAATTACGTCATAATAGGAATACTTGAATATGTCATTCTTTACGCGATACTGAAAAGCAGAGCCGTATCGGCGCAAATCGACCTTATGCTTGAAGAATGAAAATTGAAAGGTGATAAAATGAACGCTACAGAATCCATAGAATATATACATTCAATAAGCTGGTGCTTCTGTAAGCCCGGGCTTGACAGAATATCCGCGCTCTGCGATATGCTCGGAAATCCCGAAAAGGAGCTGAAGTTTATTCACGTCGCGGGTACAAACGGAAAAGGCTCGTTTTGCGCTATGCTCGATTCGATTCTCCGCTCTGCGGGATACAAAACGGGATTATTCACCTCACCTTACATCAGATTTTTCAACGAAAGAATCTGCTTTGACGGTGCGCCTGTATCCGACGACGACCTTGCCGAGGTAACATCTTTCGTACGTCCGTTTGCCGATTCGATGGCGGAAAAGCCGACCGAGTTTGAGCTTATAACCGCTATCGGCTTTGAATATTTCAGACGCAAGGGATGCGATGTCGTTATACTTGAGACAGGTATGGGAGGTCGCCTTGACTCGACTAACATTATAGAAGCTCCCCTGCTCTCTGTAATTACGGGAATCGCTCTTGACCACACAGCATTTCTCGGAGACACGGTCGAGAAGATAGCCTATGAAAAGGCGGGAATTATAAAAAAAGGCTGCCCTGCTCTTTTCGGGGGCAACGACGATATTGCGCTTGAGGTTATTTCCGATTACGCAAAGAAAATGGGTTCGGAGTTATTTGTGACCGACCGTAGCGCGATAACGAATATAAGCGCGTCTCTCTCGGGAACGAGCTTCGATTTCAAGGACAGAAAAAATCTATTTATCAGGCTTCTCGGACTTTACCAGCCGCTGAATGCGGCAAATGTGCTGACCGCAGTCGACATACTCTGCGGTATGGGAATGAATATTCCCGACGAGTCTATCCGCGAAGGTCTTGAGAAAACGGTATGGCACGCGCGATTTGAGGTTATATCAAACGAGCCGCTCGTGATATACGACGGTGCGCACAACCCCGAGGGAATTGCCGCCGCCGTGAGAAGCATAAAGGCTTATTTCGGTGAGAAAAAGGTGTATGTTTTGAGCGGGGTTATGAAGGACAAGGATTACAACTGTATCGCTCAAGACCTATCAACTGTCGCCTCCCGCGCCTTTACCGTCACCCCCGATAATCCCCGTGCGCTTGACGCCACGGAATACGCGAATGTCCTATCGGAACACGGAATATCCGCTCTGGCATTTGCCTCTCTCGGTGAGGCTCTCAAAACGGCGATATCCGCCGCGAAACGCGATTCCGTCCCCCTGCTCTGCCTCGGCTCACTTTATATGTATTCCGAGTTGATCAGGGAGTTAGAGAAGATATAGAGAATATGCGAGGGGGACTTTTAAGGAAAGTCCCCCTCGCGCTCCCTTCAAACCTTTTAAAGCAAAAGGTTTGAGGCGGTAACCGTATTATAAATCTGTATCTCGTGGTTTTTTCTCTAATGTGGACACTCCTCGGACACTTGCGTACCGAGGAGTGTCTTTTTTATTGTATTCGTTTTGTTGCAGGATATAAGTATATATAATCAATCATCGCCATTTTAATAAAAATATCTCCTATCGGTACGCAAGTGTCCGATAGGAGATTTCCTTA
>JAFTHJ010000066.1 GCA_017457465.1 Clostridia bacterium
AGCTTTGCCTTGCCGTTCACCATCTCGATGGCTCCCTCGTGACAAGCCGCGGCACACGCTCCGCATCCGTTGCATTTTTCTTCATCTATTCTGATTATTTTTCTTATCATAATACCTCCTTTTAAAAGCATTTTCCGCTTTTGCAGTCCTCCGCGGAGCCGCATCGGTAGCAAAGCTCGTTGGGGCATTGATTGTTCTCAAAGAAGCCGACGATGTTCTTTACCGTGGTCTCGGCAATATTTGAGAGCGCGTCCTCCGTGAGGAACGCCTGATGCGAGGTAACTATCACATTTGGCATTGAGATAAGTCTAGCCAGTGTGTCATCCTCTATAATGTGTCCCGAGAAGTCCTCAAAGAAGATGTCTGCCTCCTCCTCGTATACGTCAAGACAAGCAGCGCCGACCTTGCGTGACTTTATTCCCGCGAGAAGTGCCTCGGCATCTACCAGAGCGCCTCGCGATGTGTTGAGTATAACCACTCCGCGGCGGCATTTCTCGATAGAGGCTTCGTCTATAACGTGATATGTCTCCTCGGTCAGAGGGCAGTGGAGCGAGATTATATCACTCCCCTCGAAAAGCTCGTCGAGCGAGACGTATCTTACAGTGTCTCCGTTGTCAAGTCCCTCGGCGGGGAATTTGTCGTAAGCCAGAACTCTCATTCCAAAGCCTCGGCAGATGTCGATAAACACGCGCCCGATTCGTCCCGTTCCGATAACTCCGACCGTTTTACCGTGAAGGTCAAAGCCTGTCATTCCGACGAGACTGAAGTTGAAGTCTCTTGTGCGGATATACGCCTTGTGGATTCGCCTTATAGATGTGAGAAGCATAGCCATTGTATGCTCCGCTACGGCGTATGGAGAGTAGGCGGGGACTCGCAGGACGTGGATTTTTCCAAAGGCGTATTTCATATCTACGTTGTTAAATCCCGCGCATCGGAGAGCTACAACCTTTATTCCCATCTCGCACAGACGGTCGATAACAGCGGCGTTTACTGTGTCGTTAACGAAAACGCAGACTCCGTCATATCCGTTCGCGAGGTTTACGGTATCCTCATTAAGCTTGGTTTCAAAATATTTGAATTTCAGCCCGTGTTCTGCGCCGAACTTATCAAAGGATGGCTTATCGTAGGGCTTGGCGTCAAAAAAAGCAATTCTCATAAAAATTTCCTTTCAAAAATCAATTTATATTCTTATTATTCCTTGATTTTCTGACTCTATTATAGTATAATTAAAACGAACAGTATGTTGAATTTTCAACAAAAGGAGAAAAATTTTGAAAAAACATCTGGAAATTTTAAAAAAATGTCCTCTTTTTGATGGTATTGAGGAAGAAAATCTCATAAGGATGCTTGGATGTCTCGGAGCAAAGGTTGAGTACTTTGATAAAAAGTATACTATTTTTGCCGAGGGAGCCCCCGCGAAATATATAGGAATAGTTTTGTCAGGCTCGGCGAAGATAATTCAGGTGGATTATTACGGCAACAGAAGTATTCTCTCCGAGGTCGAGCGCTCCGAGGTATTTGCCGAGGCGTTTGCCTGTGCGGGAGTCGATGCTCTGCCCGTTACCGTCGTGGCGGATGAGCCGTGTGAGATAATGCTTATCAACTGCTCACACATTCTTCATACCTGCGCCAATAATTGCGGATTTCACCAGAAGCTTATCTTCAACCTTATGCAGGACCTTGCCAACAAGTCGATTATGTTTCACCAGAAAATAGAGATAACCTCAAAGCGTACTACAAGAGAAAAGCTGATGACATATCTTGCCTTGAGAGCGAAAAAGGTGGGGCGTAACAGCTTTGATATCCCCTTTGACCGTCAGGAGCTTGCCGATTATCTTGAGGTCGAGCGAAGCGGACTTTCCGCCGAGATAAGTAAATTGCGAACAGAGGGAATAATCGAGTGTCGAAAAAATCATTTTGAGCTGCTATAAAATTCAAACGGCTCGTCTCTTTATGAGACGAGCCGTTATTTTAATATCCGATAAGCACCGCTAAAAGCAGTATAAGAATATTCACAATAAGTGTGAAGAGCTGGAGCGGTATTGTCCACTTAAACCATTTTGGATAGCTTACCACGGTAAGTCCCAGCGTTATCATAAGCAGGGCGTTTGTGGGGTAGAGCATATTGGTAAATCCGTCGCCGAAGCAGAACGCCAGAATCGAGACCTGCTTCGTAAGTCCCACAAGCTCTGCCAGAGGGGCGATTATCGGAATGAGCAAAAACGCCTTTGCCGAGCCCGAGCTTACGAAGAAATTAAGCCCCAGAACGAGCAGGAATATCATAATGACCGCTCCGTACGCGCCCATACCCGATGCGGCATCCGAAACATAGTAAAGTATCGTGTCCATAATTCCACCGCGGGTAATTATGAGCTTTATTGACATCGCCATCATAATGAGAAGTGCGCTGGGCGCAATTCCGCCGACGCCCGAAAGGAAGTCTTTGAATATGCTTCCGCCGTATTTTGATACAGCCGCGGCGGTAAGTCCACCGACGAGGAAGACAAGCGCCATAACGGGCAGAGAGACAGAGGAGAGTGCGGGGATGAAAAATCCTACGACTATGTAAACGATGACGAGTATGAGAGAAGCGGCGAATATCTTGACAGTCTTGCCGAGATATTTTTCGTTCGGAAGCTCCTCTATTGCCGAGAAATCCGAATATTTCTCCTTTTGCGAGATATCCTCCGCGTAAACCAAGGAACGCTGCGGATTTTTCTCGATTTTTTTCGCGTATCTGTATAAAAATCCGTAGAGGATAGCGTAAAATACACCGAATACCGCTATTCGGAGCAGAATGCCCGAGAATGCGGGGAGTCCCGCGAGGTTCTGCGCTACTCCGAGCGTGAATGGATTCATGGTGGCTGCGGAGAATCCAAATCCCGCAGCGAGAGCGCTCATTCCGAGTCCTGTGAGCGAATCCCAACCCATAGCGTATGAGAGCAGAATAACGATAGGTACGAGTGCTACCAGCTCCTCAAAAATTCCGAAGACCGAGCCGAAGAGCATAAAAAAGAGAACCAGAACCGCCATAAGCTTGTATTTCGCATTCTCGAAGCGTCTTACAAGCCGAGACATAATATATCGGAGCATACCGCTCTTGTCAAGCACACAGAATGTTCCGCCGATAATGAATATGAAAAGTATTATAGAAATGACGGTGACTGCGTCCTCGCTCCAGAGAACCTCAAAGGGGGCTGTGAACCAACGCCATACGGGGTAGCTCTGATTGTCGGTGAATGCGAATGTGTTTGGGATGATAGTCTCTTTTCCGTCGACGAGCGCTCTCTGGAATGCTCCGCTCGGAATAACGCAGGTGAGTATTCCCGCGCCTATCATAAGAACGAAAAGAATGATTACCGAAGAAATAAAGGATTTTTTACTTATTTTAAGTCCTTCGTTTTTGTTGTCCATAAAAACCTCTGCTTATGCTATAGCATTGTTTAGCGTGATGCCCCGAGGGAGCATCACGCCGTTTTTCTTAAATTATATTGTAATTATACCGAAAGCCGAAAGAATTGAGGAAATGAGTATCGCGAGGATACACACGGGAGCGATGTAGCGAATCATAACCGAGAAAAGTCCGCGCCACTTGAAGGACGTGTCGTTTACCGTTACCTCATCTATAACCGTTTTGGGCTTCAGAATAAATCCGACGAAAAGGCAGGTTATAAGCGCTATTATCGGCATCATAATACTGTTGCTTATGAAGTCGAACAGGTCGAGCATCTGCATACCCAGAATCTTTACCTCGCCCCATACGCTGTAGCCAAGAGAAGAGGGAACACCGAGAAGCAGTGAAATACCGAGAATTGTAATGCAACTCACGCGTCTGCCTATCTTGAATTTGTCCATAAATATCGATACAATGGTTTCCATAAGCGATATCGAGGAAGTGAGAGCTGCGAGAATTACCATAAAGAAGAATATCGCGCCGATTACCGTTCCGCCCGGCATTGCCTCGAATACCTTGGGGAGGGTTACGAACATAAGTCCCGGTCCTTGGCCGAGAGCACTCTCGTCACCGCCCGAGAAAGCGAATACCGCGGGGATTATCATAAGTCCCGCGAGGAAAGCCACGCCCGTGTCGAATATCTCTATCTGCTTTGCGGACTTTTCGATGCTGATATCCTTTTTCATATATGAGCCGTAGGTTATCATAATGCCCATCGCGAGTGACATTGAGTAGAACAGCTGTCCCGTTGCCGCAACGACAGTCATAACCGAGAAATGCGAGAGGTCGGGCATAAGGTAGTATTTAACCCCCTCCCAAGCGCCGTCTACCGCGAATATCGTATAAAGGGCGATGAAGAGCGTGAGCGCAACGAGAATGGGCATCATTACCTTGCTCACCTTTTCGATTCCTTTTTCAACACCGAAGAGAACGACGATAGCCGTGATGCCGATAAACACCGCAAACCAGAAAAGCGGTTCTCCGACAGATGAAATGTAATTTCCAAAATAGCTGTCATTTGCCATTTCTGCCGCGCTTCCCGAAACAAATCCCGCAAAATATTTAAGTACCCAGCCGCCTATTACCGAGTAGTAGGGAAGAATCAGCATAGGAACGAGCGAGGCGACAAATCCGACCGCAGAGAATCTTCTGTCAAGCTCACCGAACGCCATTACCGCGCTTTTGCCTGTTTTTCTTCCGATAGCTATCTCCGCAACCATAAGCGAAAATCCAAAGGTTACCGAGAGGGCGATATAAACGAGGAGAAATATTCCTCCGCCGTATTTTGCCGCAAGGTAAGGAAAACGCCATATATTTCCAAGACCGACGGCAGAACCTGCCGCCGCGAGAACAAACCCTATTTTTCCTGTAAAGGAGCTTCTGTTTGAATCCATTTTCACACTCCGATAGATTTATTTTACTGATAGGTTTATTTTACCATAGTATTATCTTTTTTTCAACCGTTTGCGCGAAAAAAGATATTTTTCCTCAAAAAATTGGGAGGCGTTTAGCCTCCCACGGGGTTAAGTTATTAGCTTTATTGTGATTCGCTTCAGATAATAAGCACAAGTGCACCGAGCGCGGCTACTAGTGCGGGGATTGCGACGCTGACTCCAATTTTGAGAAAATCGACATATCCGAATTTCAGATTTTGTTCTCGGAGAATCGAGCTCCACATAATACCCGCGAGAGCCCCGATGGGGGTGAGACAGGCGCCGAGATTTGAGCCGACTACCGTCGCGTATACCGCCGCGGTGTTTGCCGCCGAGTCGGCAAGAATTGACGAGAAGAGCACACTCATAGGTATGTTGTTGATGAGATTTGAAGCTAAAAACGATGAAATTCCGTATTTCCATACTGGTTGTGAATCGCCGAGCAGCTTGAATATCTCACCCGTCACTCCGGTAACTCCGAGAGCCTCGACTATAACGAACATAGAAATAACGAATGGGATAAGCTCCCACGGCGCACGTTTCAGACAAGCGGTGAGTGTGGATGGTTTTTTTCTTCTTACCGCCGAAATGACAAGATTCCATACAAACAGGCTGACGACCGATACGAGGGATACGAGCCACATCTCGATACCGATATACGAGCCAACAGCCAGAATTACCGTGCATACCGCGAGATGAATTATTCCCACCCAAAGCAGGAGCTTATCCTCAATAATTACCTCCTCGGGAGATGCTTCAATGGGGGTGGATAGCTTTTTGCGAAACAGGATAAAGAGACACGCACAGGCTATTATTCCCGCCGCAAGTGTGGGAATCAGCATTACTCTCATATAAGAAACGAAGTCTCCGCCTGCCGCCGTTACAAGGTATATATTAGTGGGGTTTCCGATTATTAACGCCATACTCCAGGTGTTTGCGGCGACGAATTCTGCGGCAAGATAGGGCAGGGGATTTATATGGGCGTTCTTCGCAAAATAGCAAACGAACGGAGTGAAAGAAAGAATTATAATGTCGTTTGAGGTAAATACAGTAAGTACAGATACTGTAGCGTAGAGAAGCACAAAGAGCTTCATCTGACTCTTTCCCGCACGGACAAGGGCGCAGTTGGCGAGATATCTGAAAAATCCGAACTCGTCTAGGAATATAGAAAGAATGGTCATAGATATAAAGAGAACGAGAATCTTCAGCGGATTAATGGCGTTATTTGCGATAAGCGCCATACCTACCGACTTTATTCCGACCGTTCCCGATGTCAGAAGTGCCGCGGCACCAATCAGCGTTATTACCCAATATGACGCAACCGAAAATCCGCCTATCTTTATTTTCGGAAAAAATAGAACCGCCATTATCATAGCCAGACAGGTAAGCGCGGCTATAGCTATTGCGAGAAACATCAAAAACCTCCGTATAAAACCCATAATATACCTTTGCATACGCGACATTATAACACAAAACGACATATTTTTCTATATGAATGACAAAAATATTTTCAAAAGATTAAATTTTGGCTGATTTCCTTACGAACAATAACGGGAAATAAAAAAGAAAACATTTGAAAACCGTATAAATTGGGAATTTAAAGTAAAAGCGGTGGGCATTTCTGCCCACCGCTTTGTCGTTTTTTGCGTTTAATTACTTTTTGAAAATACCGAGAAGGTCATTCCGATTTTTTCTTCTTGAGAGCAAACGCAGCTCCGATGATGGATACCACCGCAAATGCGCTGAATCCGATGCTTGAGCCGCAGCCCTTATCCGATTCGGTTGCCGCAGTCTCCGCATCGGGTGCATTTGTGCTGTTCTGATATTCACAAGAATCGCACTTACCGTCGTTATCGCCATCGCTATGCTCTCCAATCATAACCGAGCAACCGTAATCACAAGCGTGGTCATTATTTTTATCAATATGCTCCTCCATAGCAATGTCGGACTTACCGCACTTTCTGTCACAGATGTGGTCGGTGTTTGCGTCAAGGTGCCCGAGCGCATCTCCCTCTGTGTGTCCGCAGCCTCTCTTACAGGTAGCGGGAGCAAGGCAAGTAGCCTCTGCCATATCGTGTGCGAGTGCCTCGCTATCTGTATATCCGCACTCTCTCTTGCAGGTTGCGTGTTCCATACAAGCAACCTCTGTCATGTCGTGTGTCGTTACCGCATCCTTCTTGGTGTTTGAATATTCGTAAGCATAGGAATCATCTGTGCATCCTCCGAGTTGATTCTTGTAAACAACTGCGGTACCTGAAAGTGTGGGGAGGCTATCCGCACCGAGGCTCTGATGCCACACAACATTTTCGCTTGACAAACCGTTTAGCAGGTATGCAACCTCGCCCGAGGCAAACTGTGCTTCGGTCATTTCTATCTCACCGTTTTCCGTGCGGAAGCTGCTGTTTGTTGCGGTAACATTGAAGTAATAGCTGTTTTTAGCCGTTTCGCCGCCAATGGGAGCAATCTCTGTTATTTGTTTTGATTCCATTCCTGCTCCTAAAACGACCTCGCAATTATAAGCAAAGCTGTTTTTCACAGTTGGCGCCTGTGCACCCGCTATCGCTCCTGCGTATACTTTTTTTGCTTCCGCCGAGTCGGTATAGGCAGTTGCCGTGCAGTCGATCGCATAGCAGTTTTCCACCGTTCCCCAGTATCCCAAAACAGCACCTGCGTTCCAACCCTTGACAGTGGCATTGACCACGCCAAGATTTTTGATCAATGTTGCGTTCGATGAATAGCCTACCAGTCCTTGAGAGCCGCTTCCTATTGCTCTGAAGTTGGAAATGGTGTGGTTGTTTCCGTCAATCGTGCCACTGTAAACAGCGTTTTTGATATCGCCCTTGTCATTTACAGCGTCATTATATACACCGATGGGATACCACCTTCTGTTTTCAAGGTCGATATCAGCTGTCAGCTTTGCACAGGCATCGGTATCACCTTCAATATTGACCTGCCGCGCAAACCAGAAGAGCTGACCTGCGTTGGAGATTTCATAATAGCCGTCTGCGTTCAAGGTAGCGCTCTGGTATGTACAAATGTCGCAAAAGCCTTTTGCAACCTCCGAGCCGATATGATAACCCACGGCGAGACAAACCTCGCCAGAGGCGAATTGTTCAGAGCTCTTAAAGGTAGTGCCGTCGTAACTATCGGTTTCGGAGGTGTCAAGATAAAAGGAATTGGAAAATGTAATGCCACCGTCCACATATCCTACAAGACTTCCCGTGTTTTTAGTGTTTTCTGTGTTGCTTTCGGTAATGGTTCCTTTATTAAAGCAGCTCATCATATCAACCTTGTGCGCATAGCCCACGATACCGCCGGTACGCTCTTTATAATTGCTGCGATAGTTGCTTATTCCATAGTTTGTTACATTGCCGATATTGTAGCAATTCTTAATAAGCTCGGACGAATAATATCCGACAATGCCACCCAGATTAATGCAGGTATACCCGCCATTTATCGCTTTTGCGCTTACCGATCCTGTGTTGTAGCAGTTTTCAACAGAAGAACCGCTAAAAAGATGACCGCCGATACCGCCAACATACAAGTTTATGTTTTTGGTGGATACGCCGCAGTCGACCTCTACTGTGCCCATATTATAGCAATTATAGATCGTTCCGATTAAGTATCCGACAATGCTGCCCGTATAAGCATAGCCGTCGCATGTGTTT
This sequence comes from Clostridia bacterium, assembly GCA_017457465.1. Taxonomy (GTDB): domain Bacteria; phylum Bacillota; class Clostridia; order Oscillospirales; family CAG-272; genus HGM12713. The sequence continues at coordinate 8,556 of JAFTHJ010000066.1, forward strand.
TTGAAATAAGAATCCACGATTCCCAGATTTTTCACTTGTGCGGATTTTGCGCATCCGAAAAAGCCTACACAAGTCATATTTTCGTTGCAATACAGACCGCTGACCGTGTGTCCGTTGCCGTCAAA
>JAFTHJ010000067.1 GCA_017457465.1 Clostridia bacterium
ATTCAGCGGTTGCATATCCCTTGAGGGAATATACTTCTACGAGACCGACGGAAACCTTATCGCTCCTCCGCCCACGGGACTGCTTGACGGCGCTCCCGACGGCGCGAAAATATATATTCCCGAGGGGGCAAACTTCTCGACGGGATATACCTGGAGCAATTATCTGGAAAGATTTGAATATTTCAGTTAAAGAGGATTTTTAATGAAAAAAACTAAACACTGTCTTCGACTTCTCTTGCTGCTCTCGCTGTGTATTACGCTGACGGCATGCGGATTCGTTGATTATATTCTTTACGATGATGCCGACACGCATGTGGAATTCGAGGATGCGCTTGACGAGTATCTCGCAAAAATAAAAGAAATAGCTTATCCCGAGGAGTTCCGCGAGGAGGAACGCCGAGAGTTTGCGGCGGCTTTGCTTGACGCCGAAAACGAGCTTCGGGAATGTCAGACCGTAGAGGAGCTTGAGGAGATATACAACAAGCATTATGACATTATAATGGCTATCCCAACAGAGCTGTCCTTTGTGCTTGACGGTATGCTTGATGAGCTTTATGGACACGTCTCGCTTGACGATTACCGTCAAGCCGAGCAAAAGATAATCAAGGAGCTTATCGCGAAATATGAGAGTGCGCTCAAATCAACTCGGCTTCTTGCGGATGCGGAAAAGCTTTTCCGTGAGTTTGAGGCGGAGATATTTGAGCTGAAGACCGATGCCGTATATCTTGCCGAAGAGCTTGTTGTAATGAAAAAAGAATATAGCTCCTATTACGGCAAAAACGTCAATTACGCGCTATACAGACAGGAGCAGCGCGACACGATAGATTCGCTCACAGAGTCCTTCAAGAGTGACCTTGAAGCCGCGGAAAACGCAAAAACGGCAACGGCTTTATATACGGCGTATGTAAGCGCTATAGAGGCACTGCCTACCGACAGTTCCCTTTTTAATGCCGAGAAATCCGCGCTCATATCAAGCTGGACTGAAAAGCTGAATAGCTTCGCTTTGAAATACTCGCTCTCCGCCGACACGCAAATAGACGCCGCGCTTCGGGCAATGAGCGGATTTACCGATATCGAATCGATAAACCGCGAGGGTGCCTCTCTTATCATATCATTATGTGAAGGGCTCGGCGAGACCGCTCTTGAGGATATGCGCGATGCCGCGAAAATCTACGTGGATAACGCGGTCGAACGTGCGCTCTACCGTCCGACCGAATATTACGAGTTATATAAGGCAAAGGACGACCTGAACACAGAGCTTGACGCTGCCCAAAGCACCACGGATATACTCGATATACTTGAGCTTGTAGATTCCTCGTTCGCGGATATTCCTACCGACAGGCAGCTTACACAGCAGGAGCAGTTGAGCTTACTGGAAGACCTTGAGAACAACTACGATGGTAAAATCCTCGTTCTTCCCGATATGACCAAGGCTTCAAGCTACGATGAGTTGGCGAAAATAATCGACATTTACGCCTTTTATCAAACAAGCAGCAACAGCTTCCTGCGAAATACCTTCCGCGTTGAGCTAAACTTTCCCTTCAGGGCTGCTCAATGGGAGATAAACGAGGTATATTGGTACTGTGAGCTTATCCGCTCGGGGGCGGGTATCACGGGTTATATCGAGGATAACAGCAACTGCTTTGTAATAACTCTTATCCCATACGACATAGCCTCGGTAAGCAATACCGATACGCCGATACAGGTAAGCCGCTACAACAGTCTGGTTGAGTATGGCGGAAGAAAAACATTTCTTGCCAAAAGACTCCCGACATTCAATGACTTCCCCTACCTCACCAAATACAGTGGCAAGGAAGTTGCGGGTGTCTGGAATACCCAGCAGCTCTGGTATGCGCTGGAGCATGAATATATTCCGCTGACCAAACCGAATTCTCCCGCAGAACGTGCGCTTGAGAGAGCTAAAGAGATACTGCGCGAGATAATCTGCGAGGGTATGAGTGATGAGGAAAAGATTTTCGCAATCTTCTCATGGTTCGGTGAAAATATGTCTTACGACCACGCCTATAACAAATATCTTTACCCCGCTGACCGTGAGCATTTCCCCGACGAACTTGCGGCAACTCTCAATTCCTTCCACGCAGAGGGCGCTCTGTTCGACAATCTTTCGGTCTGCTGCGCTTTCGCAAAGTCCTATTTGATACTTCTCCGCCTTGAGGGTATTGAGGCGTACAGAGTCTTTATACACAGCTACACCGAAAACGCGATAGACAACCTCGGCAAGGAGGGCTACGGCTCTCACGCTATCCTCGCGATACGGATGTCCGACGGAAAGTTCTATTACAGCGACCCCGAACAAGCATATCTCCACACCGACGAGCGGTTTGTGAAATATCATCAGCTCGCGGTCTCTCCCGACCTTCACTGGCCCTATGACGACGGCTGGACGAATATGTATAAGGATTTTGTTTTCGGTACAGATGTAAACTCTCTTATGAGCGAGAAGCTAACCTACAACGGAAAATCTATATTTGTTGACACAGAGGAGGAGCTTAACGCAATCCTCGACGACTTCGCCGCCGAGAGCGGAAAGAATATTCAGGTATCTGTCTTCTGTTACAGCGGCACGGATTTCTCCCCGTTGGGAATAATTTCAAACGACGGCAGGTTTGATTACATAACCTTCTCGTTCGGCGGACTTACCGAATATATAATTTTCAAATAAACCTTATGAGAGCTTTGAAAAGTAATTTTTCAAAGCTCTCTTTTGATTTTAAGAATACTCTTGAAATATGGTAAAATAAGTGATATAAGACTCTTAATTGTAATTTATAAAGGAGACTTCACTATGAATATCGTCGTTGTGGGCGGTGGTATGGTCGGTTCAACCATTTGCTCCCAGCTTACTCTTGAAGGACACAATATAACTCTTGTAGACACAAACACGGCAACCTTGACCGAGATATCCAACAGCTATGATGTTTTCGGAGTCCTCGGAAACGGTGCCGACCTCACTGTCCTAAAAAAAGCAGGAACAGACAGAGCCGACCTGCTTATCGCGGTTACCTCAAGTGATGAAATAAATATTCTATGTTGCGCTGCGGGAAAAAAGCTTGGTGTCAAGCACACCATCGCGCGTGTGAGAAATCCCGAATACACCGAGCTTATGAGCTTCATGAGAAGTGAGCTTAACCTCTCGCTGACGATAAACCCAGAGCTTTCGGTCGCAAAAGAAATATACCGTATGCTTCGTTTCCCCTCGGCTACAAAGATAGACACATTCTGCCGAGGCAAAGTTGAGGTAGCCGAATTCACGGTGGGTGAGGACTCCCCTCTGTGCGGTGCCTCCCTTAATGACCTCCGCGCGAAGTTCAATATCCGATTCCTTGTCTGTGCCGTTCTCCGAGGCGGAGAAACTTATATCCCAAAGGGATTCTTCAACATTGAGGCGGGAGACGTTATCTGTGTAACCGCACCCGAGGAGGATATCACCCGCTTCTTCAAGGCGGCGGGGGTTTACAAGCATCCGATAAAGGACGTGCTTATAGTCGGCGGAAACAGAATAACCTACTACCTTGAAGCCCTTCTTCAGAAAGGAAAGATAAACTCGACAGTAATTGAGCAGGACAAGGCTCTTTGCCGTGAGCTCGCGGATGAATATTCCTGCACTGTCATATGCAACGACGGAACCAATCAGGATGTGCTTCTTGAGGAAGGTCTCGCCAAAACAGACGCATTCCTCGCGCTCTCGGATACAGACGAGGAGAATGCTATCATTTCTATGTACGCCAAA
>JAFTHJ010000068.1 GCA_017457465.1 Clostridia bacterium
CGAGGAAAACGCAAAATTCGCAGAAAATCTGGATATTTAAGCCTTGAAAGGAACATTATGATAAAACACATCGGAATCGACCTTGGTACGGCAAACACGGTGCTGTACTGCAAGGGGAAAGGAATCGTGTTAAGGGCGCCATCGGTTGTCGCAATCGAAAAGCAGAGCGGCAGCATCGTGGCAGTTGGCGCAAAAGCGAGAAGGATGCTGGGAAAGACCCCCGGCTCTATAGCCACGTTCAGACCGCTTCAGGACGGAGTTATAGCCGATTTTGAGATCACGGCTCTTATGCTTCACGAGTTCTTCGAGTATATCTCCGCAATCTCGATGTTCAATAAGCCAAACGTTACCGTCAGCATACCCTACGGAGTCACCGAGGTGGAAAAGCTTGCGGTGGAAAACGCTGTCATCAAGGCGGGAGCAAGAAGCGTCTCGCTGGTGGAGGAGCCCATCGCGGCGGCAATAGGAAGCGGACTTAGGGTGTCGGGAAACCGAGGAAATATGATAGTAGACATTGGAGGCGGCACCACCGAGGTGGCGGTAATAAGCCTTGACGGAATAGTGGCGTCCCGCTCGCTGAGAATAGCGGGAGACGAGATGGACAAAGCCATAGTTCAGTATATGAAGGCGGTACATAGCGTAATAATAGGAGAAATGAGCGCCGAGGCTCTTAAAATAAAGATAGGCTCGGCACATTCATCGGCTGATAAGGGCTCGATGAAGGTATACGGAAGAAGCGCGAGAAACAACTCCGCTACAGAGGTGGAGGTCTATTCGGGAGATACCCGACAGGCAATGAAAACACCTATAGAACAAATAATCGCCGCCATAAGAGGCACTCTTGAGGACACTCCTCCCGAGCTTGCGGCGGATATATACGAATACGGACTCACTGTAACAGGCGGAGGCGCCCTTCTCGGCGGCATCGCACAGGTCATATCGGCGAGACCGGGACTTAAGGTGTCCATATCTCCGGCCCCCCTTGACGCCGTCTGCATCGGAATAGGTCAGATAATCGAAAGCGACGGAGCCATGGAGAACGTTGTAAGATATAGATCAAGATGACGAAGAAAAACAAATAAACGAAACGAGAGGCAATAAAATTGGAAAACAAAAGCGACATTTTATTTGAAAACCAAAAGATAGTCGAAGTGCATATGGAGAAGGAGGTCAAGAAATCCTTCATCGAATATTCTATGTCGGTAATTACGTCCCGCGCTCTGCCCGACGCGAGAGACGGTATGAAGCCCGGTCAGAGACGTATCCTTTACGCTATGTATGAGGATCACCTGACCCACGACAAGCCCTTCCGTAAGTCGGCAACCACCGTCGGTAACGTTCTCGGACGCTACCATCCTCACGGCGACGCGGCTGTTTACGGTACTATGGTCCGTATGGCTCAGCCCTTCTCACTGAGATATCCTCTCGTTGAGGGTCACGGAAACTTCGGCTCTGTGGACGGCGACGGCGCGGCTGCTTACCGTTATACCGAGGCGAGAATGTCAAAGATCGCTGACGAGATGCTCCGCGACCTTGATAAGAACGTAGTTCCCATGACTAAAAACTTCGATAACCGTCTTGACGAGCCCGTTGTGCTTCCTTCAAGATTCCCCAACCTCCTGGTAAACGGATCTATGGGAATCGCCGTAGGTATGGCTACCAATATCCCTCCCCACAACCTGGGTGAGGTCATCGACGCCGCCATCTACAGAATGGAGAACCCCGAGTGTACCGTCCCCGAGCTTATGCAGTACGTTAAGGGTCCCGACTTCCCCACAGAAGGTATAATCTACGGACGAAACGGTATAATCGAGGCTTACACCACCGGACGCGGAAGGATAATGGTCCGCGCCAGAGCGAGAGTTGAGGAGGATCACCGCCGCATCATCGTCACCGAGATACCCTACGGTGTAAATAAGAGCCTTCTTTGCGAGAGCATCGCCCAGATGGTAAAGGACAAGAAGATAGAGGGCATCACCGAGCTGCGCGACGAGTCGGGCAGAGACGGTATGCGTATCGTGGTCGAGTACCGCCGAGACGCCAACGGTCAGATAATACTTAACCAGCTTTATAAATACACACAGCTTCAGGATACCTGCGCCGTCAATATGCTTGCCCTTCTGAACGGCGAGCCCAAGACCCTGTCGCTGCCTCAGATACTCGACTGCTATATCGAGCATCAGGAGAGCGTGATAACGAGACGTACACAGTTCGAGCTTGACAAGGCTCTGGCGAGAGCGCATATATTCGAGGGCTACAAGATCGCCCTTGACAACATCGACGAGATAGTCGAGATAATGAAGACCTCAAAGTCCATCCCCGAGTCCAAGGCGACTCTGATGGAGCGCTTCGGTCTGTCCGATATCCAGGCGCAGGCGATAGTCGATATGACTCTCGGTAAGCTGACGGGTATGGAGAGACAGAAGATCGAGGAGGAGCTGCTCAGATTGCATAACCTTATCACCGAGCTTCGCGGAATACTTGCCGACATCAATAAGATCACGGATATCGTCAAGAATGAGATGCTTGAAATAAAGAACAAATTCTCTGACGCCCGCCGTACTGAGATAGTCGACGCCGAGGAGGATATAGTTCTTGAGGACCTCATTGAGCGTCACGAGTGCGTCATCACTCTCACCGACAGCGGATATATCAAGCGTCTGCCCGCCGACACCTATTCGGCTCAAAGACGAGGCGGAAAGGGCGTTATCGGTATGTCGACCAAGGAGGAGGACTTCATAGAGCAGGTAATCGCCGTAGAGAGCCATTCCTACCTGATGATGTTTACAAACAAGGGTAAGGTTCATATGCGTAAGGCATATCAGATTCCCGAATCCTCGAGAACCGCAAAGGGTACCAATATAGTCAATATAATTGAAATGCTCCCCGAGGAGAAGATTACCGCGCTTATCAGCGTTGACGAATTCAACGACAACGAATACCTTACTATGGTAACAAAGAACGGCGTTATCAAGCGTACACTGCTTAAGGAGTACGAGTATCAGCGCAAGGGCGGAAAGATTGCTCTTAACCTCGACGAGGACGACGAGCTTGTATTCGTTATGCGCACCGCGGGTGACTGTGATATCGTTCTCGCTACCGCTAACGGCTGCGCCGTAAGATATACAGAGGCGAATGTCAGATGTATGGGAAGAACGGCAAGAGGTGTCAGAGGTATCACTCTGCGTGACGGCGACTATGTTACGGGCGTTGCTATCGTGGAGGAAGGAAAGCAGCTTATCACGATAACCAGAAACGGTTACGGTAAGAAGACCTCGTTCGACGACTTCAGGGTTATGAAGAACCGCGGCGGACACGGTGTTGTTTGCCACAATTTGAGCGAAAAGACAGGTAAGCTCTGCGGTATCGCGGCTGTTGACGATGAGGACGATATTATGATGATAACCGATTCGGGTACTATCATAAGAACACCCGCCGCCGATATCCCCAGATATTCGAGAACTGCGGGCGGAGTTATCGTTATGAGACTCGCGGAAGGTCAGTCTCTTGTAAACTTCACAAAGGTTCACAAGGAAGAGGAAGCCGAGGAGGCTGCCGACACTGAAACTGTCGAGGAATAATTTAATATACAGCTTTAGGGGAAGGACGCTCTGTGAGCCTTCCCTTCCCCTATTTTATCTTTTAAACACTTTTTCTTCTAAAAAGGAGTAAAAAATGAAGAAATTTTTGGCTATGGCGCTTTGCGTTATAACAGTATTGCTTTGCGTTACCTCTTGCTCAAAGCCGCCTGAATACAGCGAGATAGAGGAGCGCTTCAAGGAGCTGATAGAAGCATCCTACGGGGTGAACGATATCCTTTTCGGCGAGGGACTCCCTATTTACGATAAGGTCTATGAGCACGAATTTTCTGTCTGGAGGGATTCCGAGACAGATGAGGTCTACTATTACTACGAGATACAGGACGAGGCTCTCGGGGAGATTCTGGCGTACCGTGTGACCGATATAACCTTTTATATCCTCTCCGACACAGAGATTTCGGGCGGAAAGTTTATCGGTCGGAAGCAGGGCAAGAATTGCTATA
>JAFTHJ010000069.1 GCA_017457465.1 Clostridia bacterium
GCGTTGTGTTTTGACAAACACAACGCCAAGTCTGTCTCGCTTTTAATAAGATGCGAAATTATTCAGCTGCGGGAGCGTCAACAGGACAAGCCTCTGCGCAAGCGCCGCACTCGATGCACTCATCTGCGTTAATTTCGTATTTTGTATCGCCTTCTTTGATAGCGTTGACGGGACAAGCCTCGGAACAAGCGCCGCATGCGATGCATTCATCGGAAATCTTGTATGCCATAATATGTACCTCCGTAAAAATTTTAATTAACAGCAAGGAAAGACCTCACTTCTACTATATTGTATCACAATAAATTTTATTTTCAAGGGGGTAAACGAAAAAAAATCGAATTTTTGCAAAAAAGATGATACTGACGGAAATTTGTCAGTAAAAATCGCATTTTAGGTGCTATCATTATCGCGGGATGGCAAAAGCCGCAATTGAAAGGAACAATTTTGAAAATAAATGTAAACTATTATTCGGTCACGCCGCCGAGATTTATCGCGGGAACATCGGGAAGCTATGGCTTCGAGAAGCTTGACGTCGAATTCAGCGAGGAGTGGGAGGGACTCAATAAGAAATTTGTTTTCAACACCCCCTCGGGAAAGTCAGTGAGTGTTATTTACGTCGGTGAGCCGATAGATATTCCCGCCGAGGTAATGGCAGAGCGCGGTGTGAGCAAATTCGCTCTTGTCGGATATGAGGGAGAGCGGATACTGATAAGCGTTAGCGGAGAGCTTGACGTGCTTGGTGCGCTTGATATTGAGGCAGAGAATTCACAAACACCTACGCCGAGCGAGATAGCACAGGTGCTTGAGGTTATGGAGCGCAATACAGCGATATCCGAGAGCTTAAGGGCGGATGCCGAGAATGGAAAATTTAACGGAAAGGACGGAGCAGACGGAAAGGACGGAGCAGACGGAAAGGATGGCACGGACGGAAAGGATGGCGCGGACGGGAAAGACGGAGCTGCGGCGGGATTTGGCACACCGAGCGCGACTATAGAGCTCCTTGACTCGGATGAATCTCCGAGAGTGAACGTAAGCGCCTCGGGAGAGGACAGCTCAAAGGTCTTCGCCTTTTCTTTCGGTATCCCCGCGCCGAAGGCTAACGGTGTAAAGAAATATTCGGTTCGCTTCTCGGGCTCGGCTCCCGCGGGAGTGCGCGAGGATGACGCTGTCGGAATGACGGCGGAGGTGGCGGTGGGAGATGAGACTGTCATCAACGATTTTGACAGTGTCTCCTTTTTTAACCGTCCTATCTGCAACTGCGTATGGGATTCCTCGGCAAGGCGTTGGCAGGTTACGGCGTATCGCGGTGAGCCTGATTTTGACTGGTACGGAGCTAACGGAGAGGTTATGTATGAATGTACGCCCTTTTATTACAAGGCAGAGTTTGAGGGAAGCGGTTCTCCCAGCTATATTTCGGTAAGCGCGACACCGCTTGAGGGATATTCTCTCGCTCCGATGTTCAAAAACGGATATGATAAGGTATACTGTCCTTGCTTCAACATCTCTGTCGTTGACGGGCTTCCCGTATCCCGTGCGGGATTGATTACGGAGAATGCGTCTATGAACAATTTTATGACACTTGCTCGTGCTTTTGATGCCAAAGCGGGACTTGAGACCGCGGAGAATTATTTCAGCGACGCTCTGCTTTTGTGGGTGGAATTTGCTACTAAAAGCTGGAAAAGCGTAATGGCGGGTGCGGGGGCTATGACATATAACGTGACCTCAAGGGTAACCGAAATAATTTCAGACACGACCTTCCTTACAGGCGGTACAGGCTTTATTGTGGGGCAGGAGATATCCCTGTCGGACACCGAATACGGAAACAATATCGTGCCGTCTGTAAAGATAGTGGCGGTGGAGTCGGTATCCTCGGGAACGGTTATTACGGTTGCGGAGCCGATAGAAAACATAGAGCTGAATTATTATGTCACCTCGCAGATGTACAAGACGGGAGCGGCTCTTTTGAGTGTTACCAATGCTTCCTCGGGCTCACCCGTATCTAACACGGATATCAAGCATCCGTGTGTGTGGAGAGGCAAGGAAAATCCGTGGTGTAACGGTTACTCTTATATATGTAATTTGCTCGTTAAGCGCTACGGAAGCGGAACTGCCGATAGTCCGTATGTATATAAGCTGCAGTATTTGCCCGATATCACAAAATACAACAACGGTGAGCTGACAGATGATTATATTGAGGCGGATTTCTCGTTAGCTACAGAGCACGGCTGCATAAAGACATTGACGGCAGACAAAAGATATCCGTTCCTTATCGGCGCATCGGAGACCGCATACAGCACAGTACAGTATATGACCTCGTATTATTATCGTCCAAGCTATGCTGTAACCGCTGTAAAGATGGGCGGGAATTTCAACAACGGCAAAAACGGCGGATTTTTGATGGATACATCAATGCAACCGACAAATAAGGGAAAAGGTTACGCCGCGAGACTTTTCATTAACGGATAAAAGGAGGATAAGAATGAGAGCAGAAGCGAATATTATTCCCTCGGAGTTTTATATTGAGGTTGTTGGCGATATTGCGAGACTTCATTTTTGCGAGAACGTGAGAGAAAACGGAGATGACGAGGAGCTTAAATATTTGTATGATGAATACGTGCTTGAGGTGAGGGCGAGAGAGGGACTTGAGGAGAGTGTGCGCAAGAGCCGTGCGGCGTGGAGCGCACTTGCCAGACGACTTGAGGAGGAAGCACTTGCGCGTAGGATAAGAGAGAAGCGGCAGAAGCTTCTCGACTCGTCCGACTGGACACAGGGCGCGGATTCACCGCTTGATACGGAGCGCCGACGTGTATGGGCGGAATACAGACGCGCACTCCGCGATATAACCGAGCAGGTGGATTTTCCCTATGAGGTGATTTTTCCGACAAAACCCGAATAAAAGAAGAAACAGGCGTAGGGTTGCGGGTGGCGAGGATGCGATAATGCGAGGGAAACTTTTTGAAAAAAGTTTCCCTCGCGCTCCCTTCAAA
>JAFTHJ010000070.1 GCA_017457465.1 Clostridia bacterium
AATATATATTAATTATACCAAATTATTTTATATTTTACAATAGCTCTTTGAAATTATTTAGTCAACAAGAGCAAAAAAATGCGCCGATATGACATCGGCGCACAAGCAAATTTTTCATCAAGAAACGAATCAATCAGAATTCGTCGTCATTATCAATATCGTCCCCGTCTTCAAGGACATCAAAGTCTTCTTTTGAAGCTCCGCAAAGAGGGCATACCCAATCCTCGCTGATATCCTCAAAATCGGTTCCCTTTTCAACTCCGTTTTCGGGGTCCCCCACCGATGACTTATAAACATATCCGCAAAGCGCACAAACGTATTTCATAGTACCTCCAAGTAAGTAAGTAATTTTAGCAATATATATAATAATACCTCTCCCATATCTTGTCAAGATAATTTTTGCGATTTTTTTCTGCTTATCGTATCTTTGTGAAAGATGTACGAAAATCACGACAGTTTTTTCCAAAAATCTAAAAAACACAGACGAAGCTCCAACGCCTTTTTCGGCGTTCATTTCAAGTATATGAACGATATCTGTACTGCGACACGGCTTTTTGCGGAGTGTCTATTCTAAATCTATATCTTTTCGGCATATTGATTACTATAAATTCTTTCAAGGACTGCCGCCCAAAATGAACAGATTCAAGCAATTTATTTTCAACGGAATACTACTGACCGCCACCTCTCTCGCAATGAGGGGGATAGGCGTCAGCTTCAATGTTTACATCTCCAACAAGGTCGGTGCCGAGGCTATGGGACTTTTCACACTCATATCAACGGTATACGGCTTCGCCATAACACTTGCCACCTCGGGGATAAATCTTGCCTCTACAAGGCTTGTCTCGGAAGCTATGGGAGAGCTTTCCACCGCGGGTATACGAACTGTCTGCGGCAAAACTCCCGCCGTGAGAACCGTTATGAAAAAATGCCTCCTTTACAGTCTTTTCTTCGGCTCTCTTTCATCAGTGCTATTATATTTGCTCTCTCCCGCCTTAAGTCTCACGCTTCTCAATGACAGCAGATGTATCTTCTCTCTGCGGCTCCTCTCATTGACTCTCGTTCCAATATCACTCTCCTCTGCCTTGAGCGGATATTTTACGGCGGTCAGGCGGGTATACAAAAATGCCGCCACACAGGTAATCGAGCAACTTATAAAAATATTTCTCTGTGTATTTCTTCTGACATTCTTCTTTGCGAATGACGTTGAAAGCGCCTGTATTTGCGTGGTATTGGGCGGTGTGATAGCCGAGCTTCTGTCTTTTCTCTTTCAGTCGATAATCTATCTCGCCGAAAGAAAGCAAGGCTCAAAAGACTCACTCTCGCCCGACGGCAGACTTGTGAGGAAGCGGCTTCTCGGCATCGCTCTGCCCGTGGCTTTCAGCGCCTATCTGCGCTCGGGGCTTATCACAGTGGAGCATATACTCATACCGTGGGGACTTGAGCGCAGCGGAGCCTCGCGGAGCCATTCACTCGCAGCCTACGGAACGCTTCACAGTATGGTATTTCCGATAATATTCTTTCCCTCCGCGATACTTTCCTCCTTTGCGGGATTACTTGTTCCCGAAATAGCCGAGGCGCGGGCGGCAGGGCGTAAGGATGCCATAGAGCGAATAATTTCAAATGTATTTGAAACCGCACTGATATTTGCCATAGGCACAGCGGGGATAATGATGTGCTTCTCCTATGAGCTTGGGAATATAATATACCCCGCCTCGGATGCGGGAAAATACATAAGAATGATAGCTCCGCTGATTCCCGTTATGTATCTTGACACGGCGGTCGATGCCACTCTCAAGGGACTTGGAGAGCAGGTGTATTCTATGGGGGTTAACATTGTAGACTCTCTGCTTTCTGTCATTCTCGTGGTAATATTGCTCCCCGCTCTCGGAATTGAAGGATATATAATCACTGTATATTTCACCGAAATTATAAATGCCGCGTTAAGTATAACCAGACTGCTGGTTGTGAGCGAATTCAAGCCGAAGATAGCGAAGCGTGTTTTCGCTCCGCTATTCTGCATTGTAATATCCTCAACCGCAGTAAAATACATCTCGATGCTTCCCTTGTTCGATATACTCACGGGAGCACCACAGCTCATAATCCACATAATTATGAGCGCACTGCTCTACCTGCTTTTGCTTACGCTCCTCGGCGCCCTCAAGCCAAGTAAGCTTAAGCGAGGATTTACTCTACTTAAAGAACATTAAAAAGAGGGAGAAGACAAAACTTCTCCCTCTTTTTTTATTAGTCTTTTTTCTTAAGCGGCTCTTTAGTGCCGTCGGGGCGCTGAATGACCGTATTGTCAAGAGTTGCGCCAAAAGACGCTCTTATCTCGGCAATATATTCGTCACGGAGCGCCTTCTGCTCCGCAAGCTCCTCCGCGGAGAGCGGTGTCTCCTTGGATTTTCTCGCAAGTTCGTTGATTCTGTTTATCTTTTCTCTCTCCATAGCCTGTTCCTATCACTCACCCTCGGCAACTATAGCTATGCCAAGCTCGGCAAGTCCCTTTGGATCGGGCTCGGAAGGACACTTCGTCATAAGTTCGGAAGCGTTCTGAACCTTCGGGAACGCGATAACGTCTCTTATATCCTCAAGTCCGAGCAGAAGCGTTACCAGACGGTCAAAGCCGAACGCAAGTCCGCCGTGGGGCGGTACTCCGTATTTGAACGCCTCTATGAGATATCCGAATTTATCGTTAGCCTCCTCCTCGCTCATTCCGAGTACGGAGAACATCTTCGACTGAATCTCGCAGTCGTGAATTCTCACAGAACCTCCGCCAAGCTCCGTACCGTTAAGCACGATATCGTAAGCCTTTGCTCTGACTCTGGCGGGATCACTGTCAAGATACTGCAAATCCTCGTCCATAGGCGCTGTGAAGGGATGGTGCATAGCGTAGAAGCGCTCGTCCTCCTCGCTATACTCAAGCAACGGGAATTCGGTAACCCAGAGGAACTTGAAGTCCATCGGGTCGAGAAATCCCATTCTCTTTGCGCACTCGCAACGCAGAGCACCAAGCGCGTCAAATACCACTTTATTCTTATCGGCAACAATAAGAAGCAGGTCTCCCGCCTCGGCTCCAAGTGTTTTCTTGACCGCCTCATTTTCTTCCTCGGTGAGGAATTTAGCATAAGACGAGGAGATGTCTCCGTTATCCGACCACTTGAGCCCAGCAAGTCCCTTTGCCTTATAGGTCTTCGCAACCTCGGTCAGCGAGTCTATCTCCTTTCTGGAGAAACGCGCGCCGCCCTTTACATTGATTCCTCTTACAGAGCCGCCGTTCGCTATCGTACCCGCAAACACCTTAAACTCGGTATTTTTAACATCCTCTGAAATATCTGTAAGCTCAAAGCCGAATCTTATATCGGGCTTGTCCGAACCAAATCGGTTCATCGCCTCGGCATAGGGCATACGTATGAAGTCATACTCAAGCTCACGTCCGAAATATTCACGGAACAGATACTTGATAAAGCCCTCGTGCATCTTCATAACATCGTCAGCTGTCACGAAAGACATCTCCGTGTCTATCTGTGTGAACTCGGGCTGACGGTCGGCGCGAAGGTCCTCGTCACGGAAGCAACGCGCTATCTGGAAATATCTGTCGTAGCCCGACACCATAAGCAGCTGCTTATAGAGCTGGGGCGACTGCGGAAGCGCGTAAAACTTACCCTGATGCACACGGCTGGGAACGAGATAGTCTCTCGCGCCCTCGGGTGTAGGCTTACAGAGGTTAGGCGTTTCGATATCTATAAATCCATTCGCCGCATAATAATCTCTTGCTATCTTGCCTATTCTGGAACGGGCAATGATATTTCTCTGCATATCGGGACGGCGAAGGTCGAGATAGCGGTATTTGAGTCGCAGCTCGGCGTTTACGTTACTGTTCTCAACTATCTCAAAGGGGGGAGTTGCCGAAGCGGAAAGCACCTTCAGCTCGTCAACCGCTATCTCTATCTCTCCCGTGGGAATATTCTTATTTACCGCGCCCTCTCCGCGTCTGCGGACTACGCCCTTTGCGCAAAGCGTGTATTCCGCGCGGATACCGAAAGCCTCGTCAAATATCTTTCTGTCTGTTTTATCGTCAAAAGCGAGCTGAACGATACCCGTTCTGTCACGAAGGTCGATAAATATCAACGCTCCGAGGTCTCTCTGCTTCTGAACCCAGCCCATAACGCACACTCTCTTGCCGAGGTCAGCAACAGAAAGCTCGGCGCAATAGGCGTCTCTTTTGTCGTTTGCCGTTAAAAATTCTGCCATTATGTTTTCCTTCCTTGGTTTTTATTTAAGTACTTCCCCGTTGTTGTCAAAGAGAGGAAGCTCCTCAAGATATACAATATCATCTCTTTTGGCGGCGTCGCCCTCCGCAAGTACGGTCATTCTTCCGCAGATAATACCTCCCGCCTTTGTGACCAGCTCCTCGACCGCACGTAAAGACTCGCCCGTTGAGATTACGTCATCAACGATAAGTATTTTCTTGCCCTTCATCAGCTCGGCATCCGCCGTGTCAAGATAAAGAGTCTGGTCCTTCTCTGTCGTTATGGAATGAACGCTTGACTCAAAGACTCCGGTCATATAGAGCTTGGGAGACTTACGCGCGAGGAAATACTTCTGATTTCCCGCAAGTCTCGCCATTTCGTGAACAAGGGGTATTCCCTTTGCTTCCGCAGAAATAAGGTAATCGTATTCGGGGGCACTCTCAAGGAGTGTTTTCGCACACGCCGTAGTCAACTCGGGGTCTCCGAATATAACAAACGCCGCTATCATAAGCTTATCATTGATAGGACATAACGGAAGCTCACGCCAGAGTCCCGCGATATTCATTCTGTAATATTTGCGTTCCATAGAATCACTCTCCCAGAAAAAATTTCATACAGACTATATTATACACTTTTATCTCTCAAATGTCAATTACCTCTTTGGAAATATAATAAAAATATAATAATATTTATGTTGAATTATGTTGCTAATCCGCATTGACAAAAGAGATATGATGTGATATAATAGGGTTTGTTGTTGCTATTTGGACGGGCAGTGAAATTATTAAACCCGATGTTGCACCAACGGCTATCATTATGCGATATTCGCAAATTTTCGGAGGTTGATCTTGGAAAAGCAAATGACACTTCGCTCCGGCGCAGTTATCCACGCAATCAGCCGTAAGGACGCGGACTCAAAAAATTATCTCACACGTCAGACACTCTCGGAGCTTCATCTTATGCCCTCGGGAGAGCCTGTTGCCTTTGAGGTGTCCGAAAACGGCAGTCTTATATATTATTTTCATCCCGAGAGAGTGACCGAGGCTCCTGTCGAGATGTGGTACAGTCCCACATCAAGAAAGGAGAGCTACACTCTTGAGAGCGGCACTGTTATCGAGCGAATGAGCGTAAAGCGCGCCGCCGCCTGCAATTACTACACCGAGGAAAGACTGAAAAAGATGAATTACGAGGTCGTTGAGGAGCCTGTGGCGTTTACCTACAAGGCAGACCGCTCTATTCTCTTTTTCTACGACAAAAAGACCGCAAAGCGTTTGCCGCTTATGTGTGTCAGATGCGGCGAGTTCGTCCGATTCAATAAAAAGCTCTGCGAAAAGTGCTATGAGCGTGAAATGGCGATAAGACGCGCCGAGGGAGACAGAATCCGAAGCGCACAATACAATATGGAGCGAGAGAAGGTTCTCTTCTTCGACCTTGAGTTGACAGGCTTCTATGACCACGATGAGATACTTTCGATAACTATAATCGACGGAAACGGCGATATGGTTATGGACACACTCGTTAAGCCCGAGCATACCAAGAAATGGACCAGAACGGAAAAGATACACGGAATAACCCCCGCTATGGTCGAGGATGCTCCTCTGCTCACAGACCTCATTCCCAGAATAAAAGAGATTTTTGAGGGAGCAAAGAACATTATCGCCTACGGTGTATCGACAGATTTCAGCCATATAAAGTACATTTACGATAACGAGGAAGACAGAGAGATTCTTCATTCGAAGATTCGCTGCTGCGCAAACGAGTATGTAAGATATATTCACGAGCACCGTCCCGAGCTTGAACACGCCTCTCTTATTGACGCTATGGAGTGCTTCGGCATAGAATGGGAAGGTGTGCCTCATTCCTCTATCGCGGATACCTTCGCCTGTAGAAAGGTATGGAACGTGCTTTTCCCGAATTACTATCGCGATTGATACGCCCCCGATTCCTACATATTTTATTTGCCGCAAGGCAGAAGGAGGTTATTTATGGACAGATTATTCGGCTTTGACAAGGTAAGCGCACACCCCGACAATTTCGAGCTTCTCACGACTGTTACCGACAACGTACAGCTCACTATAATAGAAAGCATTCTCAAGGGAGCTAAAATCCCTTATTTCTCCAAGGACAGAGGAAGCGGCTCCGCCGTTAAGGTAATAGCGGGTTATTCCCTGTTCGGCGCCGACATATTCGTTATGAAGGACGACATCGAAAAAGCCAGAGAGCTTATCCGCCCTCTCTCCGAGGAGGAACTTGAGGCAATAGCCAATGCCGAGGACGGCGAGGACAGCGAGGAGCTTTAAGACGCGCGACGGAAGACGCGCAGGAAAGGAAAAATTTCGGACTCTGTTATGAAAGAAATAATTCT
>JAFTHJ010000071.1 GCA_017457465.1 Clostridia bacterium
CCCGCCGCTTTTTTAGCCATGATGCAGCAAAGCAGGTTAAGCTCATCAGAGCCCGTAACGGCGATAAGAAGGTCTGCCGAATCTATTCCCGCATCCTTCTGAACCGTATGAGTCGCTCCGTTTCCTATTATTCCGAGAAGATCGTATTTGTTTGCTACGTCACGCACTCTGGTTGAATTCTGGTCAACGACGGTAATGTCGTGCCCCTCAGCGTTAAGCTGCTCGGCAAGCGCCTCGCCAACTCTTCCGCATCCAACAATAATTATACGCATGTTTTTTTCCTTTATTGAAAGCTATAATTTGAAATTTATCTTTTATATTATACACCCGCGCGCCGCAGGTGTCAAGTAAAAATGCGGCAAAGCCTTTGTGATCAAGGCGATAAAATCAAGGGGTTATTATGCTTATACCCTCGATTTCGGACAGAATCCTTTCGTCCCCAACCACCGTGAAGGATGCGCTATCCATAAGACGGTCAAGAATATCGGCAGCCTCGATCAGCTCCGAGCTGTCACAGGCGAGCATCTGCTCAAGAAGTCTGCGCTCAAGGTCCTCCGTCCAACCGGTTATATAGTCCGCGCTTGCTTGCGCCGCCTCGGTGCGCGGGCTCTTCAAAATGTCGTATTCTCCCACCGCGCCTATGATGTATTTGTCAAGCGGAAGGTCGGATTTTGCCAGCTCGCGTAAGAATTCCGCCGCTCCGCGAAAGACCTCAATACTGTTTTTCGGTGACGGATCTCGATATGACGAAAAGACTACGCCGCCGTAGCGACGGGATACCATACCCGCACCGTAAGCGCCGCCCAAAACTCTGATCCTGCCCCACAAATATTCGTAAGAAAGTATGGTCTGCGCAACCTTGAATACGCCGAGCTTCTCAGAAACATCGGAGGATACGACGCCGAGGGCCGTGTGCGCGGGATGAACGGGGAGCCTTACTCCCTCTCTCAGCGGAGTGTACCCGCTAAGCTCCGCGCCCATAGGATCATCGCCCCCTGCGGGGAACATTTCAACTATTTTTTCGGCAAATCCGCAAGGAGCGTCTCCCGCTATTGAAAGCAGAAGCCTGTCGCGAGTAAATATCTTTGCCGCAAGAGCGGAAATATCGGTGACAAGCTTATCCGCACGCTCGGAAAATTCGTTTTCATACTCTTTGATACGTCTGTACGCGGTTAAACCGAGAATGTCCTCGTTTACGCGTCCCGCATCGCAAAGAGCCCCCTCCACTCTTTCGGTGGCAATTCCGTCGCCCGAAGAAAATACGGTATCCTCGGTTGCCGAACGAATCTGAGTTAATATCTGTTTAATTCTATCCTTGTCGTCGTATTTGGTGCGAAGAAGCACCTCTTTGATCAGCGATAGCGTATCCTCTGCCCGCTCCACAAGCGATGAGAGCTTAACTGCGAAGAGAGGGATAGCTCCGCCGTCCGATACTCTCGTGTACGAAAGCGCCAGAGCGCTTAGACCGCCAAGCCTTGATTTGATCTCTGTCTTAAGCTCCCGCGCCGTGTAATTATCCGTATCAAGATTTGTCAAAAGCGATGACAGTATAGAAAGCTTTGTAAGGTCCTCGCTTGACAGATTTTGAGCATAAAAGTAAAGTTCAGTATACAAAATACCATTAGTTTCTATGCTGTGACGCAAAACTTTGGCGCCGTGGTTTTCTGAAATTTCAGCAGAACTGTTGGACTTATAGGGCTTGATATCGCTAAGCTCAAGTGTGGGAACAGTTGCTATCGCCTCATCGGAATCAGGTGTGTTCTGCCTTTCCCGCAAAGCGCTTACCAGCCCCTCGATTCTTTCAAGCTCGGTACTGTCAATAGATTCGCTGAGCTTTTTCTCCCGTTCGGTGATTTTTGCCGAAACGGCATCCTCCTCCGCCGTGGGGAGCATGATTATGCAGGCTCTGTGGTTTGAATCCAGAGTCACTCGGCGTAAAAGCTCTTCATAATAATCGGTTTCAATATATTTTTCAAGCTCGGATAACGAATCCTCCGCTGTCAAAAGCTCTGCGGGCGCTATTCC